>CAYQTZ010000057.1:0-11158 GCA_964420565.1 uncultured Hyphomicrobiales bacterium | reverse complement strand
CGAAGCTGACCATTAAGCTATGAGTATCCACTATACCAGTATTAGGCGACCATATAGCAGCGATTGATCTTACATTCGGCTCTTCAGCTTTAAGTCTATTAATATCAACATATTCAATGCCAGAGACACCATTATCAACAGCTCTTTGCATAATATTTTCTAATTCTTTTATATCACTTTGATTTACAGCAACTATATACTTGCCTGTACGTTTGTGGGGTATATCATTATTCTCGCACCAATCATAGATCAATCCGTTACCCTCAACGCATAATTTTGCTTTAAGAGAATCTTTGGGATAATATATACCAGCGTGAATTACTTCGCTATTTCTGGAACTTGTCTCCTGACCAAAAGAACTGTGTCGTTCAATAATTAAAACATTCATACTCTCAGATAGCTTCATACCAACAGCTAATCCAACTACACCGGCACCAATTACTATTGCTTCATAATCCATATTTTTATTAACTTCATTTTATCACATATATTTGTATATTAAAGTTTTGTAAATTTACAAAAAATTTAGATATGAATGATACAATAACAGCTTTAGCCACAGCACCTGGAGAATCAGGAATTGCTGTAATAAGGGTTTCTGGCAAGGATGCGATAAAAATCACTGCCGGGTATTTCAAAGGAAAAAATAATTTGACTGAGGTCAATACCCATACAGTGCATTATGGAGAATTTGTTTTTAATGATATTCTGATAGATACTGTAACAGCTGCCGTTTTCAAAGAGCCAAATTCATATACTGGGGAGAATACTGTCGAGATTTCTTCTCATGGGAGTATGATAGTTGTTGATTTGATAATAGAAGCGTTCATAGCTGGTGGTATTAGATTAGCTGAGCCTGGTGAATTTACTAAAAGAGCATTTTTAAATGGAAAATTAAATCTAACTCAGGTCGAAGCTGTGGCTGATATCATACATTCAAGATCCCAACCGGGAGCTCAGACCTCAGCAAGACAATTACATGGAAAGTTCAACGAGCGTCTTTCTATATTCAATAGAAAGCTACTGGATATTGTTTCATTATTAGAGCTTGAATTAGACTTTTCCGACGAGGATATTGAATTTACAGATAAATCAGATATAATAGAATTAATAGAAACAATTATTTTATATTGTGATGAATTGATAAGCTCTTATCAACAAGCAAAAATATTTCGATCAGGATACTTTATAGGTATAGTCGGGTATCCAAACTCAGGAAAATCTACATTATTCAATACACTTTTAAAAAGGCAAAGGGCTATTGTAAGCAATATTCCCGGCACAACGAGAGATTATCTTGAGGAAACTCTGTATTTTGGTTCGATCCCAGTGAAGTTAATTGATACTGCTGGCATACGAGAGTCTGCTGATATTATTGAGATAGAAGGCATTAGATTAGCAAATTCTATATTAGAAGAAGTTAATATGATATTAGTAATTAACGATGCCTCAATATCTTTAGAAAACTCAGACAAACTATATAATAATTTAAAACAAAGATTTAAAAATAAAAAAATCATTTTATTGCAGAACAAAATTGATAAAATTGATAAAAACTTTGCGCCAAAAGATAATGTATTTTATATATCTGCTAAATTCAACGATAGGATTGATATATTGAAATTATATATCGAATCTGAAATATTAAGAAATACTGACAGAGTAAAAGATGTATTGATAAACCAAAGGCATGAATCATTGCTAAGACGAACTAAGGAATCTCTGACAAGGGCATTGGAAGCTACGAAAAATAATCAGGAAAATGAAATAATCACTATTGATCTAAGGCAGGCGGCAAATTATTTTGCTGAGATCACTGGGGAGAAATGGAGCGATGATGTTTTAAATAATATATTTTCTAACTTTTGTATAGGGAAATGAACGTTTCACGTGAAACATAAGAAAAATAATTATATCACTTAATTTTCGTCTCTATAAACTTATATAATATAAGAAAGATAATGAAAAATAAATTTGACATAGTTGTTATAGGTGGAGGTCATGCGGGAATAGAAGCAGCTTATGTATCTGCTTCAATGGGTTCTGATACTTGCTTGGTGAGTATGAGTGTGAAAAATATGGGCAGACCTTCTTGTAATCCATCTATTGGCGGTACTGCAAAAGGGCATTTAGTCAAAGAAATTGATGCTCTTGGCGGTGCTATGGGATTTCTTACTGACAAAGCGGGCATACAATTCAAGATACTAAATAAATCCAAAGGTCCTGCTGTTTGGTCACCAAGAGCTCAGATAGATAAAGATCTTTATCCACTTTATGCTTTTGAATTATTGAATAATACTAAATGCCTTAAGCTAATCCAAGCTACCATTATCGAAATTTTAATAAAAAATAGTAAAGTATATGGTGTAATAACTGCAAATAATGAGATAATATACGCTAAAGCAGTAATTTTTTGTCCTGGTACTTTTCTTAATGGACTTATGTTTACAGGAAACGAAATTACTCAAGGCGGCAGATTTGGAGAACAGCCATCTGAGTTGATATCCGATAGTTTAAAAAAACATGGTTTTGAGATAGGAAGATTAAAAACCGGTACACCACCAAGGATCCATAAAGATAGTATAAAATTCCAATCCATAGATCCAGCTTATGGAGATGAACCTCCAAAACCATTTTCTTACAGAACACATAATGTAAAAAACCGGACTCTTTGCTATCATACACAGACAAATGTGGATGTTCACGACATTCTTCGTACAGGATTTGATAATTCTCCAATGTTTACTGGGAGAATCAAGGGAATAGGACCAAGATATTGTCCTTCAATTGAAGATAAAATAGATAGATTCGCAGATAGAGATGCTCATAAAATTTTATTAGAACCAGAAGGCTTGAATACAAACTCTTATTACGTAAATGGTTTTTCTACTAGTCTTCCAGTTGATGTACAGAAAAAAGCACTAATGCTTATACCCGGACTTGAGCATTCTAATTTAATACGAGCTGGTTATGCGATAGAATATGATTTCTTCTTTCCATACCAGTTAGAGCTTACTATGGAGACTAAGCTTGTTTCAGGTCTATACTTTGCAGGACAGCTAAATGGCACATCTGGCTATGAAGAAGCAGCTGCTCAGGGTTTAATTGCAGGCATTAATGCAAATTTGAAAACTAAAGGAGAGGAACATTTCCTTTTAAAAAGAAGCGAAGCATATATAGGAGTTTTGATTGATGATCTGGTAAATAAAAACACAGAAGAACCATATAGAATATTTACTTCACTTGCTGAATATCGTTTGCTTTTAAGGCAAGACAACGCACAATATCGCTTATCTAAGTATGGCAATAAGTTTGGACTTATTCCTGATGATCACTATGACAAAATTAATTCAGAAGCTGAAAGCATAAGTAAATCATATTCTTTACTGAATATTATGAAACTTTCGCCCGAACAAGTGAATGAGTATTTAGTAGAAACAGATAATATTCCAATAGGCGATAAGACTGATATAATTTCTTTAGAAAAAAGACCAACAACAGATTTGATGAGTTTGATAAATTTATCAGATAATGGTAAAGAAATAAAACGTATATTGAAAAACAAAAATGTACTTGATCAATTAAAAATATTTATTAAATATGAAGGATACATCAAAAGACAGATAAAGGAAGTACAGAGATTTTTAGAAAACGAAGATAAGATAATACCAGAGCATATTAATTATTGCAAAGTGCCTTCGCTTTCTAATGAAGCGAGAGAAAAGCTAATCAAAGTAAGACCTGCATCATTAGGGCAGGCATCAAGAATCTCTGGAGTATCCGCAGCCGATGTATCTATTCTGTCAATTTTTTTGAGGTAATGTTTCACGTGAAACATACGTTTAATATTAATGAAATAAAATTATGAGTAATTTAAAAGTATTAATTACAGGTAGCTCGGGAAAGCTTGGTGAAGCTCTTGCTAATATTATTAGTTCTGAAACTGATTATCAGCTTGTTTTGCTTTCTTCTAATTTATCTTTTAATCCAGATATTGCATCTGCTACTGTGCATAAATGCAACGTACTTGACTTTAAGAAGGTAAAGACTATTTGCTATGATGAAAAACCTGATTATATAATAAATTGTGCATCAGTTAATGATCTATTATTCTGTGAATATAATAGAAAAATATGCTCAGATGTAAATGTAATGGTTTATGATAATATTCTTAGTGTTTGCAGGGTTATTGATAGTCATCTAATTATGCCTTCATGCGATTATATTTTTAATGGTAAATACGGACCTTATTCCGAAGAAAAGCGTCCTGAACCAATTAACTATCTTGGTAAATCAAAGCATGCCGCTGAAAACAACTGCAGAGCAGGCACTATTAATTTATCTTTAGTTAGAACAAGTTTGCTTTATGGAAAGAGTTCTTATAATAATCATGGATTCATTAACGAAACAATTAATAAACTAAGTAATAATGAAAAGATATATGTTCCGAATAAATTTTATTTTACTCCAACCTTTACCGATGATGCCGCAAGAGTTATAACCAAATTAATTGAGAAAAAGAGAAATGGTATTTACCACGCTTCGAGCAAGGAAATGCTATCTTTATATAAAATTGCAAAAAAAATTGCTGATGTTTATGATTTTGATCATGATCTGATTCATAAAATTCCTGCTGATGATTTTAATATGAAATCAATTATGCCGGCAAAAGCGGGCTTGATCTCTCTTAAAGCTGAAACTGACCTTAATATTAAATTTTTATCTTTTGAGGAAGGTCTCTCAGTAATGAAATATAAAAATCGTAGAAAAAAAGATAATTAAATTTATAAGGTATATGAAATGTCAAATAATAATATTTATTTTACTGATAATACTATTCAATTCATCAAAGAATTATCCGTAAATAATAATAAGGAATGGTTTCAAAGCCATCAGAAAGAATACGAAGAATATTACAAGAATCCGATTAGGGAATTAGTTAAAGAGATTTCAAATCGTTTTGCAGCTTTACAAATTCCATATCATTCATCTCCAAAGCTCTCTTTATTCAGGATCAACAGAGATATTCGCTTTAGTAAAAATAAAGAACCTTATAAAACGAATATTGGAATATTTTTTCCATATTCTTTAATGCCATTGAGTAAAAAATCTGTTGATAAGCCAGGTTTATATTGTCATTTAGAGCCAGATAACTCTTTTATTGCAGGCGGCATACATATGCCAGCTCCTGATGATATAAAAAAAATCAGAGAATATTTATCAGAAAACTGGCAGAATTTAGACAAAATAATAAATGATACTACTTTATCGTCAGAGTTTCCAAATATTTTACAAGGCGAAATGCTAAAACGTATGCCCAAAGGATACTCGGAAGACCATCCGCGAGCAGATTGGATCAAACTAAAAGGTTTCGTGGCTTTCACTAATGTAAAAGACGATATTTTTATCAATGAAAACTTTATTGATATCATTGAGCAAAAAGCTATTGCTATAGCTCAGTTTCTTGACTTTTTTTATAACGCAATAAACGAACAGGAATAATAAACACAAAGGTTTTTTTTATGCTTAATATTAGTAAATTAAAAGTAGAAGAGATATTCAAAAACAGCAAGTCAAAGCGTATAGCAGTGATAGGCGACGTTATGCTCGACCGTTACTTTTGGGGTAAGGTAAATAGAGTGTCCCCGGAAGCCCCCGTACCTGTTATAGATGTTGAAAAGGAATCTTTCCATCTTGGTGGAGCAGCTAACGTAGCAAATAATTTGCACTCTCTTGGGGTAGAACCTATATTATGTGGTATTGTCGGAGATGATAACACTGGAAATATATTTAAAAGCATTGCTCAAAGCCAGGGTTTGAATATTAATGGCATATTTGTAGATAAAACCAGACCTACTACGGTAAAAACAAGGATCATCGGCAATAATCAGCAAATAGCACGTTTGGATCGCGAAGTCCGCACAGTTGTTAACTCCAAAGTTGAAGATTTTATTATTTCTAATTTGAGGAATTTTAGTGATCTATCAGGTATTATTTTTGAGGATTATAATAAGGGAACAATATCAGAGAATTTGATACACAAAATAATTTCTTTTTCATCAGAATTCGACATTCCTGTTTTTGTTGATCCAAAGTTTGATAATTTTTTCAATTTCAAAAATGTTTTTCTGTTCAAACCAAACAGAAAAGAAGCACAAAACGCTCTTGGAATAAATATCGAAAGCAAAGAAGACATATTAGATGCAGGCAAAAAGTTGCTCGAACGCTTAGAAAGCCAAAATGTTTTGCTTACTCTTGGCTCTCAGGGGATGATGCTATTTGAATCCGACGGCAATATCTCATCAGTGCCAACTATTGCACGTCAGGTTGCAGATGTTTCCGGAGCTGGCGATACCGCTATTGCCACTCTGTCTGTCTCTATTTCAGGAGGAGCTTCTATCAAAGAAGCTGCAGCAATATCGAATTATGCATCTGGAGCTGTTTGTGAATTACCTGGAATTGTATCAATAACAAAAGAAATGATTTTAAAAGCAATAGACAATAATAATCTTAATATAGTTTAATTTCTTTTATTATTAAGAGTATGCACTGTGGATATGTGGAAAATAAATTTTTCACATTTATATATTGTTGAGATATATAATAATTATAAAATTATTTATATCTTGGAAAACAGATGTTGATAATGTTAATAAAACATTGAAAAAACATTGAAATCTTGATAACTAAAAAAGCAAATCATTCTTTCAATAAATTTTCAACGCTAATTAACAGTTGTGCAGGGTTATTTGTTAATAACTTTTTTAAAACCTAACAATTTTTTTTAATAATCTGTTTTTGTTAGTTTTACAAAATTAGAAAAACAATTTTGATCATTTTTAGGATAGAAAAAAGATGAAAATAGCATTTGGTGCAGACCACGCTGGTTACGAATACAAAAAATATTTGATTGAATGGATGAGAGAGAACGAACATCAAGTACTTGATTTTGGAACATTTACTACCGATTCAATAGATTATCCAGACTATGCGTACCCTGCTGCAGAAGCTGTTGCAGCCAATATTGCAGATTTTGCTGTTATTATCTGCGGTACTGGAATTGGAATGTCTATTGTAGCTAACAAAGTTACAGGTATCAGGGCTGCTAACTGCTGCAGCACAGAAATGGCACGCTTAGCTCGCGAACACAACAACGCCAATGTTATCACTTTTGGTGCTCGACTTGTTAGCCTTGAAACAGCAAAAGAAATGATAATAGAGTTCATAGAAGGTGAGTTTCAGGGTGGACGCCACATGATAAGAGTCGAAAAGATACATTCGCTTACAGGCTGGTGATCCTACTGTTTTATATTAGAATTATTTATCTACAGATAATTCATTACTGCTAAATTAATTGTAAACATTATATTTTTCTTGCCTTTATAAGGATAGTCCCATTTTTTCTATTTCTCAATAAATTTCTCTGAGCACGAAAAATATTAGAGAAAAGATATATAATCCAAGACCATTGCAAAAGTCCAAAAACTGATCCCTCCCCAGCCCTCCCTTACAAGTAAGGGAGGGAGTAACCTGTTGAAACATAATATATTAAACTCACGCTTTTTAAGAGGGGGGGTGTTTACTGATTATATCGGATATTTTTTTCACAAACTCCCCTCGATCCCCTCTTACCAAGAGGGGAAGTAAGATAAAATCCCCACCTTTTTATCGAAGATCCCGACTTGTAGGGACAAGGGGGATATAGGGGATTTTCTTTGGTTTTGCAATTGTCTTAAATTATAATTAGACTAAAAAAAACTCCATCTATGATCCATTGAAATAATGAGATCAAAGATGGAGTAAAATATATCAAATTTTTATAAATGTCAGACTTTTATGTCAAGTTCGCCTCGCTCAATCTGTGCCTGTGCAGTTTGTTGTATTTGCTGCAGGGGCTGAGCGGTAGCCATCATCTGTAGTAATTGCTTTTGTGTGCTGTTTTGGTTTACACCACTTGCTTCTTTCATAATATCCTTTTGCAATTCCTGCTGAACGTTCAGTGGAGGCGCTTCTTTCTGAGTAGCATCCTGCAATGGGATGTTTTGCGGTTGCATTTGATCAATAGTCATTTTTCGTCTCCTTTTCAATTAAATATTATAATCCTTATTGCTAATATCGTCATTTTTTATTAAAACTTAAGAAAAAATTTTGAATATTTTTAATATATTTTGTAACTCTATTAATTATAATGATTAATAGAGCTACAAAAATATCACTATTCTTAGAAACTTAAAAAAAAGAATAGATTATTGATCATTATATTAAAATATTCCATTTTTGCATATATTCTCTCCTATTCTGGTTTCCAATCTGGAATTCTTCCGGGCGTATATGGCGAATTCAATTTATCCATATCATTTTCTAATTGCTTGATATCAGTTTCAGCAAGTATTCTCAATTCATTTAGCACTGGTTGAAATTCTTTTGCAATAATATCGTATGCTTCCTTTTGTGTTTCAGTAACATCAGTGGATGTTGACCACAAACCAATCATTATATAAAACATACGGTCATTTATTGAAGGAGGCTGATTGGCATTGCGTTTTGAGACAGACTCATCTCCACTTAATTTCTTTTTAAGTTCTGCTAATTGATATTCATAATCTCTTACCTTGCGTAAATATGACTTATCTGAAACAGGAGTAGTCAGGAGTGCATTTTCAATTATAGTAAGCTTATCTTCTAATTCACCTATCAGAGTGCTTGCTCCCTGCACGGCTCTTTGTAGTTTTGCCATTTTTGCTCTGAATTCAGCAAGACCTCTCATATCTTCAAGTGGTATAGTATGTAAGTCGAGTACTTTTGTGGTAAACTCAACTGGCTCCGTTAGCTTAGTAACATCTCCATCAACATTCTGGAAAACAGCTACTTTATATTTACCTGGCATTACAGCCATCCCAGAAGCTTTATTAATATCAATAGATTTTTTGGCAGGGGAGGGATCGGGATATCGAAGATCCCATGTTATTCTATTAATACCTTTTTTCATGGGTGATGTAAGTAGTCGCACTACATTGTCGTTTTCATCAAATATTTTAAATATCAAATGGGGGCTTTCCTGAAGGTCTTCTAATCTCAAATCTGAAAATGGAGGATATGGAGGTGTTTTGTCTTCATCTCTTAGTTCCTTTTCTTTTTTAATACGTTCCTGTTTCATAGTTTTTACAGGTTCTTTAAGATAATATTGAAATGTAGCGCCAAAAGGCGGATTCTCAGCTCGGAAAAATGTTTCACCAAGAGAACCCTTGTTGAATGATTGATCTCCGTTAAACATCCATGCATCTTTAATAGGGAACATATTGAAATCTTTGTTTAAAGTATCTTTATTTATATAGCGAAGAGGTGTATAATCATCTAAGATATATATACCCCGTCCAAATGTACCTACTACTAAGTCATTCTCACGCTTTTGAATATCTAAATCGCGTATAGCAATGGTAGGTAATCCGCTTTTTAGTTGTATCCATTTCTTTCCGGCGTCAGCAGTGAAGTAAAGCCCAAATTCAGTTCCGCAGAATAGCAGATTGGGATCCTCGTGGTCTTCGACTATAGTCCAGACAGGTTCATGGTCAGGTATATTACTTGCAATAGATGTCCAAGTTTTGCCCTTATCTGTACTTTTCAGAATATATGGCTTGAAGTCATTCATCTTGTGGTTATTAAATGTTGCATAGACAGTAGAGACATCATGCTGCGAAGGCAAAATATCGCTTACATAAGTATTCTCAGGCACATTAGTGAATTTTGAGTACTTTGTCCAGTTTTTGCCATCATCTTCGGTTACCTGTATTAGACCATCATCTGTTCCAACATAGAGCAGACCTTGCTGAATTGGGGATTCTGCAAGAGAAATAATATTGCCATAAAGCGAAGTTGAAGCATTTTTTGCAACAGCTTCGGGAGACCATACCTTACCCATTACCTCAAGTTTATTGCGGTCAATTTCCTGAGTTAGATCACCGCTGATCTTAGTCCATGAGTTGCCACGGTCGTCGCTTTTAAATACAACGTTTGCAGCAATATAAAGACGTGTATGAGAATGCGGACTGATAATAACGGGGGTATCCCAGTTCCAGCGTATTTCTTCACCTGATTCAGGTTGCGGCTGAATATAGATAAATTCTCCACTTTTTCTATCGTAGCGAACTAAGTTACCATACTGCCACTGTCCGTAAACAATATTTGGATCAATGGGATCTATCTGCGGTTCGTATCCATCACCCCAGACAACGAAAAACCAATCTTCGTTTGTAATGCCTCCAATGTTTCTGGTGCGTGAGGGACCTCCCCATGTGTTGTTATCCTGAGTACCTCCGTAAACATAATAAAACGGCTCTGAGTTATCAGCGGTTACACGATAAAATTGTGTAACAGGAAGATTATTAGAATGCCGCCAAAATTCTCCATGGTCATAAGTTTCGTAGATGCCACCATCGCCACCTATCAACAGGTGATTTGGGTTTTTGGGGTCAATCCATAGAGCATGGTCATCTACGTGGCGATTTTTAAGTCCGAGACGTTTCCATGATTTACCGCCATCTACAGAGTACTTGGTATAAGTATCAATTGAATAAATAATATCTTTGTCATGAGGGCTGCAATAGAGTTCATGATAATATTGTGCACTGGTAGATTTATAGGGATATTGTTTAGTCCACGAAGCACCTCTATCTGTAGAGCGATAGAAGCCGCCGTCGCCTTCGGGTAATTCAATGAGTGCAAAAACATAATCGGGATCAACAGGCGATATAGCCAAGCCGATACGACCTACGTTTCCACCTGGCAAGCCATTTGAAAGCTTATTCCATGATTTTCCGGCATCAGTTGTCTTATATACAGCGGATTCAGGTCCTCCGTTAATAAGTGTCCAAACATGGCGTCTTCTCTGGTATGCTGATGCATACATTACGTCAGGATCTCTTGGGTCATAGACTACATCGCTAACGCCTGTATTTTCGCTAATTTCCAAAGAAAGTTCCCAAGTCTCACCTTCATCAGTAGATTTATACAGACCTCTGTCGCCGCCTGGTCCCCATAAAGGTCCCTGAGCAGCAACCCATATTATATTTGAATTTCTCGGATCAACGATTATTTTGGCAATATGTTCTGATTTTTTTAATCCCATGTGTTTAAATGACTTTCCGCCATCTAATGATTT
>CAYQTZ010000056.1:7677-11197 GCA_964420565.1 uncultured Hyphomicrobiales bacterium | reverse complement strand
GGGGGAACACAAGGGGGATCAATTCTTGAGTTTTCAGGGGCTATCACACTGGCTCGTAAAAGAGGGTCGGGGAAGGATCAATTTTTGGACTTTTGCAATGATCTTATTTTGTAATTAATTATAGAAAGAATAATAATATGTACTTCGAAGTATCTGGAATAGAAATTGCATTATGGATACCGCCCTTAGTTGCATTTGTGATATCCACTTTTACGGCTATGGGAGGTGTATCGGGAGCATTTTTACTACTTCCGTTTCAGATGAGTGTGTTAGGATTTACAAGCCCTGCTGTAAGTTCCACTAATCAGCTCTTTAATATTGTGGCTATACCGAGCGGGGTGTGGAGATATATTAAGGAAGGAAGAATGGTCTGGCCTTTGACCTGGATAGTTGTTATCGGCACTTTACCAGGCGTTTTTATTGGTGCATTTGTTCGCATTTTATATTTGCCTGATCCCGTGAGTTTCAAATTCTTTGCAGGTTTTGTTTTGCTATATATTGGTTTACGTTTATTAGCCGATATGCTTAAAAAGAAAACTAATATGAATAGCTCTGAAGATAGATTCAGCAAGTTGGTAAAAGAATATAAAAGTAAAACAAAAAAGGGATTAGACCTGCCCCGAACAAAAGTAAATATTTTCAATCTGAAAGTAATGGAATATGAATTTTATGATGAAAAATTCTCTATATCAACTATGAAAATTGCCCTCATTAGCTTTATAGTTGGGATAGTTGGTGGTATATACGGCATAGGTGGTGGTGCTATAATGGCTCCCTTTTTCGTAGCATTTTTCGGTTTGCCTGTATATACTGTTGCTGGTGCTGCGCTGATGGGCACTTTTATTACATCAATTGCTGGGGTAATATTCTATCAAATACTCTCATATTTTTATACAGGAATGGCTATTGCGCCGGATTGGCTGCTTGGATCATTATTTGGCATAGGCGGCTTAGCAGGTATGTATTTTGGAGCATTCCTTCAAAAGTATCTGCCTGCAATATTTATTAAAGCCGTTCTAACAATCAGTATTTGCTTTATTGCCCTAAAGTATATACTGGATTATATTTTATAATCATGTTTAAAGCCAACTATGGGATTTTGCAATAGTCCCTGACTACTGAAAAGCTGAATCAAGATTATCGAGAATATTCGAAGCAGTCAAAGTAAGCTCTGAGTATTTTGACGTATAAATATCACCGGAGCGTGCGTGTAAGTAAGTAGCGAGAGCCGCTGCTTCCAATGGTGCTACTCCCTGAGCTAACAATCCTGCTACGATACCGGTTAGCACATCGCCACTGCCACCTGTAGCCATTCCCGGATTGCCATTCAGATTCCAGTAGGATTTATCGCCGTCGCTTATTATTACGGGAATATGCTTGAGTAAAATTATACAATTCAGCTTCTCAGCCCATTCCTTAGTAAAAGCTGCCGAATTTGCTTCGATTTCCTCTCTGGGAACTCCTGTCATTCTTGACATTTCTCCGGTGTGGGGCGTTAGTATAATATTTTTTCTGAGTTTTTGGGATTTATCAATAGCTCTGGTAGCATCGGCATCAACGACTATGGCAATATCTTTATTTGCTCTGCTGATAATTTCATTAACAAGTTCAATGGTTTCATCATCATCTCCAAGCCCTGGTCCAATAGCTACTACATTTGCTTTTTCAATTTCAGATAATATATAGAGCGTGTTATCTTTGGAAATGCTGCCTGATTGTGTAGCTTTTAGTTCATAGGGGATAACCTCTGCCCACAAGGTCGGATGTAGCATTGTGGAGTATAGCTGCACTAATCCGGCTCCTGATTTAATCGCTGCATTCGACGTTAAAGCAGCGGCACCGGGAAATCTTTTCGAGCCAGCTATTACGACGACCCTTCCATAATCAAACTTTGAGCTTACTTTTGTCCTTTCGGGTAATGATCGTTTTACATCCTCATCTTCAAAGCATTTAATATGAGAAATATTTTTCACTATAGATTGTGGGACACCCAGATCAGCTACAGCTATTTCGCCACATACATTAATGCCGTCATTCAACAGCATGCCTGATTTAATTGCAAACATAGTAATAGTAAGATCGGCTTCGAAGCAAAATTCGCCTGCCACACCTGTTTCTGTATTCAAGCCAGTAGGAGCGTCAACGGCGACTTTCATACCGGGGTAATCATATAGCAACTTTAGAATTTCTAACGCCAACCCGCGTATATGCTCCGAGCCACCTACGCCTATCATTGAATCAATTATGCAATCGGTATCGAAATCAATGAGTTCGAGCTCGTCTTCGTCACGTAAATGAATCAGGTCAACGCCGAGTTTGTTTAAAGCTTCGAAGTTTACTCTGGTTTCGTCGCTCATTTTCTCAATCTCGCCAATCCAGTAAACAGTGATAACGCAATGCTCCATCATGTGGCGTGCCATAGCGAAACCGTCACCACCGTTATTGCCGCTACCACAAAAGAAGGATATAGATGGTTGGATAATGTCATGCTCCTCAAAAATATCAAGAAGATACTCTGCAGCAGATCTCGCAGCATTTTCCATTAATAATGGCGAGGGGATCCCTTTGTCGTTAATAGCAGTTGCATCTGCTTTCCTCATCTCGTCAGGGGTTAAAATGTACTTCATAATTCAATTCATATTTTTAATAATTAACATATTTTTAAATTTATTAAGAATTTCATTTAAATCAAAAGTATTTTATTTATATTTTTGTGGAACTTGTAAATAGTTAATGCGTATTAGAATAATAAATGAAATAATTCAAATATGTTAGAAAAAAAAATGAACCGACGTATAATCAACAAACCGTATTTAATTACATCTTTGTTCTTGTTTGTTTTTACCAGAATTGCAGGTGATGTGATCCTGTCTGTATTTGATAAATATAGAGTAGATAATCTCCATATCTGGAATTCACTTACTGGATTGTTGATAGCGGGATCATTATTATGGGTTTTATTCTATGATATTTTATATAAAAAATTCTCGAAAACAGTAGATCTGACTCAGCTATATTTTAACGAGCTGACCCGATTAGTCTATATTACAATAGGAATAACAGTAGTCTCTGCATTTCTGCCCAATCCCAAATATTTGTTGATTTATGATATTAAGCTGATAAATATTCTAATAATTGATGCTGTATCAATTTTGTTGATATATGCAGGCGGCTTATCGCTCTTATTTCTATACAAGTGGACTGTGCTCCGAAAAATGAAGAAGACGAAATTATACCTTATTGTGCTCTCTGTATCTTATCTGCTTTTAGTTGTATTCTATCAGCTTATGCCATTGATAGACCTTCCAGATCTGCATTATATAATAATAATTATCATTGGAGTTCTGGTTTTTATGTTAACAAGCCGGAACAACTGGATAGCAGAGCTGCCAAAATCAAAGAAATATATGCTGCTGCTGCTGTCGGCAACTCTAAGCATTGTGTGCTTGATCATTTTCGGTTTCGTTATCCGCGATGGTTCAGCTTTATTAAATACATTGGATTTCTTTATGTCCGGTTC
>CAYQTZ010000056.1:0-7667 GCA_964420565.1 uncultured Hyphomicrobiales bacterium | reverse complement strand
TGTTTTTGTGGAATTGCCTATTTTTATGCTGATGATACATTCTACGCGAATATTCTTCTCTACTGTAGGAAGCATCCCTACCTCACATATAGTAGAGCGCCGCGCTTATGAAATAAAATCGCTTACATATTTGAATCAGATAATTGCCCAAACTATAGATCTGGATAATCTGATAGATACAGTTACTCGGCTCGCCTTTAATGCCAGCAATGCCACATCTGCTTGGACTACTTTAAGAATAAATAATAAAATAGCTATTCTCGCTTATAATAACAAAGACGAGAATAAAATTTCACAACTTTTAGATAATGATGAATTCAGGAATGAGCTAATTAGCATTGACCAGCCAGTATTTATTGATTCTATGGAAGAATACAAAGAACCATTGCTCTATAAAGTTATTACACAAATAGATTTTGCAAATTCACTGATATCCATACCTCTATATGCCGGTGATGAAAAGATAGGAAACATCTCAGTACTTCACATAGATGAATATGGCTTTGACCAGGAAGATCTGCATGTACTCAAAGCATTCAGTGATAACGTGAATATTGCTATCGAGAATGCACGTCTTTTGCAGGAATCTTTTGAAAAAGAAAGATATAAAAGCGAGCTTCTAATAGCTCGAGATATTGAGCAAAAGTTGCTTCCTCAGCATTTGCCTGACATTAAGAATTATAAATTGGAAGCATTTACTATCCCTGCGAAAGAAGTCGGCGGCGATTATTACGATTTAGTATATCTGAAAAATGGTAAACCATGCATACTCGTTGGCGATGTTTCTGGTAAAGGCATGAGCGCGGCTTTTTATATGGCTCAGCTTAAAGGTGTAGTGCTCGCAGTTGCCCGCGAAGCAGTTAGCCCAAAAGATATTTTAACAAGAATAAATGAAACTCTTTACTCTAATATGGACAGGCAGGTTTTTATTACCATATCGGCTCTTTCTATAGATGACAGCAACGGCAAAGTAACTTTTGCTCGGGCAGGCCACATGCCAATACTTACGCAGGACGGAGACGATATGGAATTGCATATACCCAAAGGTATCGGAGTCGGTCTGACTAATGGAACTATTTTCAGAGAAAATATAGAAGAAAAAACTATAAATTTACCAGTCAATGGCAGGTGTATCTTGTTTACCGATGGTGTAAACGAGCTTAGAAATTCAAGCAATGAAGAGTATGGATATAATAATTTGAAACAAATCCTGATTTCTTCAGTATATAACAATAGTGATAATGTAATTAAAATAATTGAAAATGACCTTAGGAGTTATGCAAAAAATATGAACCAACACGACGATATGACCGTATTTTTAATTACATATACTAATAAAAACATTTGATAACTTAAAAAACCTGTTTTAAAAGTAAATTTTCTATATTATATTTACCATGCTTTCGTCTAACGAAAAATATTGATAAAAAACAGGTTTAATAAGTAATAAAGGAAGAAAAATGTCAGGCAAGGAACAATTTGATATTGAAATAAAAACCATCGAAGATATTGATTGTCTTTATCTGAAAGGTTATCTGGATGCCCACACAGCACCGGATCTCGAAGATGCCATTAGCAATATCATTAATAATGGCAGAATTAAGATCATAATTAATTTCAGTAATTTAGACTATATCTCCAGCGCCGGGCTCGGTGTTTTCATGGCATTTATCGAAGCCCTGCGGGAAAAAGGCGGCGATATAAAAATGTCCGATATGAAACCAAAAGTTTTTTCCGTTTTCGACCTTCTTGGTTTTCCATTACTGTTTGATATTGTTAAAGAAGAAAATAAAGCTATTGAAAAATTCAAAGTTTCAAACCAATAAAATGATAAACGGAACACAGAAATATAACAACAAAGTCTGTGCCACAAGCGACTTTACAGAGCTCTACAGAATCAGGGAATTCGTAATATGCCAAGCCGAGGATTTCGGCTTCTCCTGCGACGAAGCTTCTCAGATTGGTCTGGCTGTGGACGAAGCTTGTACAAACATTATTAAGCACTCTTTTAAATTAGATAAGAGTAAAAAATTCTGTGTTCAGGTAGAAACCAATGCCAACTTCTTTATAGTTAATATCTCCGATAATGGCAAACCATTCGACCCGATGACCATCCCCGAAGTAGATATGAAAGAATATATCAAACACTACAAACGCGGCGGTTTGGGTATTCATATTATTCGCAACGTTATGGATGATGTGAAGTATTACCCTTCGAACGACAAAAATGTAATGAATTTGCTAACATTGAAAAAATCTTTACATTGATAATTTGACGAAAACTTTTCTCTATTGAAATCTTTTAGCTATTTTAATGAAAATTGATTTTGCAATTTATTATTTAAATATATGAAAGCATTGACTATTGTCATCGCCATTGCCGCTGGCATTATTCTGGGTATGGTTAAGGGGATGAAAGCAGAGAAACCGCTTTACTGGAAGCTCTTAGTGGGGGCACTGATGACTATCGCTATTGTGTTGAACCTGATGCCTCCGGTAGCAGGTACTTTTGCTGATATAGCGCATTTTAGTACTTCTTCGGAACCTACTATGAATGTGCTTTTTACTATAAATGATACCAAAGAAAACAAGTACTTCGAAAGTAACGACGAATGGCAGATAAACGCCACTCAACCGAAAACAGGGCAAGCTCATACTATCATTATTCCCGGCAAGCAACTCCCCGAAGAATTCTCCAATAATAATACAATAGTTGCAGAGCTTGAATTCATTGGCACATTAAATAATTTCAAATACATCAGGACTATATCTGTAAATCCATGGATGACTTATCCTTACGTGCCAGGATTAGATGAAAAGGTCCGACTTATCAATATTCATGTTCCTGTTGCATGGGTTTCCGTCCTGGCTTTTCTTTTCGCTATGTTTTACTCAATAAGATATTTAATGACTAAAGACGCTGAGTATGACATTATGGCTTCTTCATCAGCATTTCTCGGGACAGTTTTCGCTGTGCTTGCTACAGTTACCGGCATGGTCTGGGCTAAGGCAAACTGGGGATCATACTGGAATTGGGACCCAAGAGAAACATCAATATTTATTCTTCTGCTTATTTATTTTGCATATTTCGCTCTGCGTATGTCCATAGATAAGCACGAAGTCAGGTCCCGGCTAAGCTCTGTATATGCAATAATTGCTTTTATTTCAGTGCCCTTCTTCGTTTTTGTTATGCCGAGGATCAGTCAGGGACTTCATCCCGGCTCCGGCAGCGAAGACAATATGGGTCCTGTAATGAGTGGTGGCGATTCTATGCTAAGCTCAGATCTGCTGATTACTTTCGGAATTTCTTTTACGGCGTTTACTATACTTTACTTCTGGATATTGAATATTTCCGTAAGATCAAAAATACTCGAACAAAAAATTATTCAAAGGAAATACAGCGATGGATGAACTGATAAACAATAATTCTCTTTTTATAGTGTTAATAATATCTCTGATAGTGTGGATAGGAATTGCTTTTATGATTTTCAGAGTTGACTCTAAACTCTCCAAATTAGAAAAGCAGATTGATGACCAATAATTTACTATCAAGGCATAATTTTATATATTTTGAATTATTATAGATATTATTAAACATAATGAAACAAAGATACTTTATAGGAATAGCGGTAGCCGCAATTTTTATCGTAATTGCAGTGCTATCTTTCGATAAAAGCACGATAGAATATGCCAGCTTTCCACAAGCCGAAAGCTCTGGAAAGTTAGTACAAGTAATAGGCACACTCGTAAAAGATAAAGATGCAGTTTACGATACAAAAAAAAATCTGTTCTCATTTTATATGGCAGACAAAGAAGCTAACGAATCTAAGATCATCTTCGAGGGTCCGCCTCCCCCTAACTTTGAAATAGCAGAGTACTTCGTAATCAAAGGCAAGTACAAAGGTAAGGAGTTTTCTGCAGAAGAAATATATACCAAATGCCCCTCTAAATACGAAGGCACTATCGAAGACCTAAAAGAAAAGACCAAAACGGAAATTAAGAAATTATAGATCGGAACAAATAACTATGTTAGGTACAATACTCACTTATTTGCTTGTTTTTATAACGTTCAGCTCAGCACTTTTTTATTTTATTTCTGCTAAAGAACCAAAATTTTTAACACTTGCCAGATATACATATTTATTCTCCTGTGGGATAATCGTTTTCCTATCGGGTCATTTTATGGCAAGCATACTATCACACGATTATTCATATACTTATATATTTAATTATTCAAATAACAATCTACCCTTGCATCTGCTCGTATCTTCGTTTTTCGCAGGTCAGGAAGGGTCATTCCTGCTGTGGGCATTGTTCGCTGCGATTGTCGGTATATTCATAATGCCTCAATCCCGTAAATACAATATGGAAAGCTTGGTAATGGGTTTTTATTCACTACTATTTTTGTTTCTGTTGATAATGCTGATAGCAAAAAGCCCTTTTACACAGCTCTGGGAAACTTATCCGAATGACTTATCGCCAAATAGCCCAATGCCAATGGACGGGAAAGGTATGAACCCCATTTTAGAGAGTTTCTGGATGACAATACATCCACCAATACTCTTTATCGGTTATGCTACTATGGCTGTTCCTTTTGTATTTGCTCTAAGCGGTTTAGTTCGTAAGGATTATTCCTCATGGCTCAAGCCAGCATATCAGTGGGCTTTGGTTACGTCAGGTATTCTTGGGTTAGGCATAATGCTTGGAGGCTTCTGGGCTTACGAAACTTTGGGCTGGGGTGGCTTCTGGGGATGGGATCCCGTAGAGAACTCCTCTCTGCTGCCATGGATCGTTTTAAACGCTTTTATACATACATTATTAGTGCAAAGAAGGACGGGCGGACTTATAAAAGTAAATTTCGTTCTTGCTGTGCTATCTTATGTATTAGTGATCTATGCTACTTTTCTAACACGCAGCGGAATACTTGGCGATACATCTGTTCACTCTTTCATTGATCCAGGAACCTTTGCCTATTTTCTTTTACTGATATTTCTCCTCTTGTTTTTATTCCTTGGCATTATTTTAATAATAATAAGAACAAAAGATATTAACAGGCATTTGATTACTAAATACGAGCTCACTGAAACCGAAAAAGAAATCGGATTCGATATTTCCTCACGCGAATATTTTATATCAATAGGAGTGATCTTTTTATTGGCATCTACATTCATAATATTCATTGGGACAAGCTTTCCTATATTCATGGATATTCTTGGCAAAGATAAATCAGCAGTAGATATATCATTTTATAACAAATGGAATCTGCCGATAGTATTTGGCATAATGCTGCTAAACGGCTTTACTCTATATACAAACTGGCGAAAGACGAGTTTCAAAAGAACTATTTGGCGCATCGTTAGCTCTGCCGTTCTTTCGCTGATCATAGTCGTTATAATGTCTTTTCTTGGAATAAGCGATTTTAAGTTCCAGCTTTTATCATATGCGGTTGTTTTCTCCATTATCATTAATGCAGAATTCCTTGTTAGGAATATCGGCTTCACTCTCTCAAAGCTTGGCGGATATATTTCTCACATTGGGTTTGCACTGATGATGCTTGGCGTGATCGGTAACGCCGTCTTTTCAGATTCTAAGACGCTTGAGTTAGAGCTAAACACTCCGGTCAGCGGCTGGGACCTCACTTTTGAATTCACTTCAAAAACAGAAATTGATTTAGAAAGAACAGATCAGGAAAAGTATAAATATAACGTTACTATCAGCAATTCATCGTCAAAAACTACTGCATCGCCAATTATCTATTGGAGCAGTTTCAATAATTTTACATCACCTTTTTTCGAGCCGGGCATAGTGGGCGGTCTTACCGAAGATCTTTATTTAGAGCCTAATACTGTTGATTTCAAAGAATTTGGCGATAACATAAGAGCTTTGCCCAATGAATCCAATATATTTCCTCACGACAGTACATCAAGCATCGTTTTCAAAGGACTCGATATGTCCCAAATGCAAGCAACGAAAAATCCACAGCACATGATAATAGGTGCCGTCGTTGATATAACAACAAATAAATCATATACCGATACTCTTTATGCTATTATCGATCCTCAAAACAATAAAAATACTATTGCATGGCAGGAAATCAAAGGGAAAGATTATATGATCGGCTTCAAGGATATAAATGTATCCGAAGATATTAATAATTCAGATATATCTTTAGCTTTTGCCAAAGAAGTTTTTATTTGCAAGGTATCCAAAGAATCCTACATGAGCTTGGTCTGGATTGGCTCGCTGTCTGCTATCATTGGTTTCTTTTTCCCGCTATTTAAAAAAAGGAAGAATTAATATTTCTTAAAATCGAACTCTTTTCCTTCCTCAACTCTCGGAGTCTGCGGGATAGGCATCTGTCAAGGCAATTTTTTGGTCAATAAATATGGAAAACCCATAGAAAATAAAAAAATTGGACCCACTTGTGTTCCCCCCTTTTAAAAAAAGAGGGGTTTTCCTCCGTGCTTACTCCCTCCCTTGCGTAGTAAGGGAGTGCCGGGGAGGGATCAGTTTTTGGATTTTTGCATTGGTCTTGAGCTGTTATTAAATCATGTTTCATCCTGCCTTAAGTCTATTTCGCCTTCTGAAGTTTTGAGTTAGAGATATTCATCCGATGCCTTGGAGTCATCAGATGAATAAATCCAGACAATAATATCCTGATGTCGTATCATATTGAATTATTTTAATAACTGAATGGAATTCCTTATTTTTGCAGCTGATAATAGTTGATGTTTAGATTGATTAATAAATTAGAGCACAAGAACTTATGATAAACTATTTAGTTGTGGCACTTGGAGCGGCAGTTGGTGGTGCATTTCGATTTTGGATCAGTGAATTGATAATCAAGTTACTTCCTGGTAATTTCCCTTTTGGAACATTAGCTGCAAATATGATAGGTGGATTTATTATTGGTATAGTAATATTTGTTTTCGATTCTTTCGGTTCAATGACTGATACCGTGAAATTATTGATAGTAATTGGTTTTTGTGGTGGTCTCACTACATTTTCTGCGTTTTCGGTAGAGACATTACATCAGATCATGGGTTCCAATTATGTAACAGCTTTGTTAAACATTGTGCTAAATGTTTTGCTTTCCCTTGCTGCCACTTCTGTTGGCTTACTTATTAGTATAGGAATCAAAAACAGCAGGCTAATGGGTTGATAGCAAATTCTTTCTCTTTCGTGTTATTAACCTATATCCTTAATTTCCGGAATCCTCATGATATGAATGTGATCAGAAACATGTCGCTCCCTGATCTTGAATTGAGCATAGTCGAAGAGCCGAAATTTCGAAGGTCCAGCCCCCAGAACCCGACCGCTATAAAATGGAAACACCCCTCGATCCCCTCTTACCAAGAGGGGAAGTAAGATAAAAGTCCCCATCTTTCTCCCTCCTTACCAAATTCCGATTTGGTAAGGATCATTTCTGTCCAAGTTGCACTTGGATCATCTTATTTTTTGTCTTGCCAGCCCCAAGCTCTCATAACCGTAGGGAACACGCATGCGTGTTCCCTACTGAAAGCTGACCGCCGACCGCTGAAAGCTATAAAATGGAAACACCCCTCGATCCCCTCTTACCAAGAGGGGAAGTATAATAAAAGTCCCCATCTTTCAAGAGGGGGTTAGGGGGCATATGCACTAACTTAAGCAGAATATTTTTATTTGAC
>CAYQTZ010000055.1:0-11290 GCA_964420565.1 uncultured Hyphomicrobiales bacterium | reverse complement strand
TTTGACGTTTTTCTTAAAAAAAGATTTGGAATTTAACACAGTACCTCTTACCAAGAGGGGAAGTAAGATAAAAGACCCCTCGATGCTCTCTTACCAAGAGGGGAAGTAAGATAAAACACCCCATCTTTTAAGAGGGGGTTAGGGGGCGTTTAAGATTGAATCGGATATATTTTTTCACAAACACCCCTCGATCCCCTCTTACCAAGCGGGGAAGTAAGATAAAATCCCACTTTTTTATCGAAGATCCCGACTTGTCGGGAAAAGGGGGACTTCAAGGTATTTTCTTTGGTTTTGCAATTCTCTTAAAATGTTTAATCTAAGCTCATGCTTGATATTCGTCAAAATCTGCAATTTGCCAGATATTGCTTCCGCGTAGTTGATACTGATAATGAATAACCTAACTATCTTACTTGACAATCACCTGCTGATTACTATCTTATCTGACTTTGATAACAACTATTGTCGTTAGTGATCACTATCTATCTTCGCTTTTACTCTTAAAGTAAGTATAATCCGTTAAAGAATATTTGAATTCCATCATTATTCTCCATGTGGAAACTTTGAAATCACTGCCAATTTCAGATACATTCGATAATGGTATAGAATATTGAAAAACCGGTGAGAAGGAAATTTTATCTGATAAATAAAAAGTAAAACCAATAGCAGGGTCTAAAGATAAATACGTGCTATTTACTTCAGGCATCTCTTCGTCCTGAATTATTTGTGTATCTCCATTGCCATCAGGCAATTCGATAGATACTATTTCGCCAGAGCTTAATTTTGCTGTTCTTGATTCTAAAATTTTTGTGTGCTTAATATTAGTTGATATTGGAAATGATATGTTCAAGCCCATACGTAAGAACATAAAACGAAAAGGATTCCATTTGGCATAAGGCACAAAGGAGAAATATGTAAGGTCCACCTCTCCGATATTCGAGAAATCTACAGCCACGTTTTCCTTCTTCCCATCAATCTGGGAAGTTACTATTATATTCTCTCTTTCTCCGTAATCGCTTTCTACTCCGCGATAGTCTATCAAAGCAGCAGCGCCGAGTTCGATGGTTTGCATTATCTCGTACTCATATAAGGCACCAAAAGTATAGCCAAATTTTTTTCCATTTTCAAAAGAGCAATCGCAGGATGAAGTGAAAACACCGCTTTGAATATTTCCCCCTAATCCAAATACTATCCCAATTTCGTTATCAAAAGGATACTTTTCGGGATTCAAAGGAGATGCCAACTGCTGTCCACTTGCGCTGATAGTTGTAATAGCTATCAAAAGTGATGTCGTTAGGGTTAAAAACAATAATCTCATTAGGCTACTCGTGAATAATAATAAATATTTTTAATTTTTAATTTATTTATCGAAACAACAGGAAAAATATTGGATACTTTTAATTTAAAAAATCAGAAAGAGCAAGATTTCAGCTATTTGAATGGTGCAAGAATAGCTGCTGTAAAAATATTGAGCAGATTCGAAAGAAGTGATTCATACTTAGACAAGCTAATTTTTCATGAGCTTAAAAAAACTAAATTAAACAGTTTGGATACTGCCTTCCTTTATGAATTAGTAAATGGCGTGATACGTTGGAAAGAAAAGTTAGATTACGTTCTGGTAGGTTTTTATCATGGCGATTACATGAAATTACTGAATATAATCAAAAATGCTCTGCGCGTTGGGCTTTATCAAATTATGTTTCTCGATAAAATACCGGTACACGCCGCTATTAACGAATCCGTTGAATATATTAAAAAAATTCAGGGCGAAAAAACTGCTAATATTGCTAACGGGGTTCTAAGGAATATAGACAGAAATGTGGATAATATTCGTTTCCCAGATAAAGATAGCGACCCTATTTATCATTATTCTGTAGTCTTTTCGCATCCCCGCTGGATGGTTCGCCGCTGGGAAGGCAGATTTAGCCGCAAGGAATTAGAAGACCTTCTTTTTATTAATAATAAACGGCCTTATGTACCGATTAGAGTAAATAAACTGCAATCCTCTGTTGAAGATATCAAAAAAATATTAGATGAAAAAGGTATTTCATTCTTTGTTTCAGATTATTTACCCACATCAATTATTCTGAAATCTCCCAAGCAAGATATTTCAACTTTGGATATTTTTCGTAATGGTATGATCACCGTGCAGGACCCTTCAGCATCTATGGCAGCAAAGCTTTCAAATGCAAAACCGGGAGATTTTATTGTGGATACATGCGCTGCTCCGGGAGGTAAATCTTTTTTTATGGCTGAAATGACTGGCGATGACTGCAGGATAATCAGTCTTGATAAATATGAATCAAAGCTAAAGCAAATAAATGAAAATGCTGAACGATTGAAGCTGAAATCCATACAAACAATGGAAGGCGATGCAGAGTCAATTAGTTTTGATGAAAAAGCAGATATCGTGTTTTGCGACTTACCATGCTCCGGGTTGGGTACATTATCAAAAAAACCTGACATCAAGTGGAAGCGGGATATAGATGATATATACATTCTATCCGGTGTTCAAAAAAAGATTCTCCAGCATGCTTCTGAATTAGTTAAAATAGGCGGCGCTTTGATATACTCTACATGCACTATCGAACCCGAAGAAAACAGAGAAGTTATAGAGAGATTCCTGAATAAGAACCCCAATTTCGAAATAGACCCTGCAGAAAAGTATTTGCCTAAGGAAGTTTGCAATAGCGGATGCATGGAAACATATTTACACAAACATTTTATTGACGGTGCTTTTGCAGTTAGAATGATCAGGAAATCTTAGAATATTATCAAAACGCTTCGAGAGCTTCTAAATATATCTGAGGACCAAATTCTGTAATTGCAAAGTCTGCTCTCAGGAAAAGCAATTCGTCAGTATTTACTAAGAATCTGAAACCAAATCCTGCGGCTACTTTCAAATTATGCGTAGAATATTTATCAATACTTGGGGCTAACTGTCCCATACTGCCAAACACAGTCCCGGCTAATCGCCACCAGATGTGGTAACGGAACTCCGCCTGAGCGGCAATATATTGATCATCAATATATCTACCAATATAATAACCCCTCATCATATTACTACCGCCAATCATCGCTTTTTTCTGGAATGGTACATCGCCAAAGCGGGAATTGAATACCCCCTGCAAAGCAAGTACGTTTCTGCCGCCAAGACCAAAGAATCTGCGGTAATCCATATCGATCATCATAAAGTTATGATCGCTTCCGTAAGCTTTTGAATAAAAAAGTAATTTAGTATCCCAATAAGTACCCCTTTTAGGAAAGAAAAGTTTATCCCTGCTGTCCCAGTTAGCCACTAAACCTAATCCGGAAACAGTACTGCCATTATTGCCTAAAATGTTATTGCAATAAAGTATGGATCCTACTTGCCTTTCAACATCATAATTATAAAACTCATAGTAAGGTCCAAAATATAAATACTCCTGAGTTTTCATAATATACATAACTTTTGCTCCATAGGACAGCATCGATAACAGCTCCTCGTTCGAACTGGGTGTGTTAGGGCCAACACCCCAGAAGTACAATGGCATATCCTGAAACTCCAAATCGATCTGTAATTTCTTGTCATTGCCTTTGAAGTATCTCTCCAGTTTTAAATATGAAGAAATTTGCTTCTTTTCGGTAAAAAAACCTGAAACTTGAAAGACATTAGGTTTCATCATTTCATTCTCAGAGTCAGCATTGTGAAAGTACATAAAAGAAACACCTGCCGCAAGACCAGTTTCGGGAGTGTATATAACAAAAGGAAAAGGCAGTATACCCACTGTTGACTTCTTTTCAATGCTGTCTTTAGTCTCAGCATAAGAATAAACAAAATTAGAGAACACTACGAGCAAAATTATAATTATATTAATAGATTTTCTCATATATTTGTAATTAATGTAAACATAATGTTTACAAAATAAGAAAAATTTTATAATGTATAAAACTTAATAAATAATCATCACTATTAGGAGTTTAAAAAAATGAAGCCATTTAAAAAAATGCTCAATGCAGTTATATTTATTCTATTTACAGCATTTTTCAGCATTAGCGCCCAAATCAATCAGGACTATGATCCCGCTCAGTTAGAAAAACTAAAAAAAATACCATTGAATGGCTTCTTCGGTATAACGTTTACCAACAGCGTGCCGCAAGGTGAGTTCTTTGACAATATACGCAAGAGCGGTCAAGGATTATCAATATTTGGAGGTTACCATATGGATCCCATACCATTTGCGTTTGGTCTGGAAGCTGATTTTCTTTTCAACGGCTCTACCGAAAGCAAAACTTATTGGAAATGGGAAGATCCATTCGGCAAATGGCACACGGAATATGACACGGCTTCTACCCAAAATATGATAATTCCTATAAATATATTCGCAAGACTTGCTCCAAATATCGGCAATTTCTTTTTCCCTTATGCCGAAGGATTCATAGGTCTATCTATTTTAAATACTTCCTATACTTATAATACAAGCTATAATGTAAACAATAACGACTACAATAATACAGACAATGAAACCAGCGTAGCACTCAGCTATGGTGGTGGAGCTGGATTTATGATGAAAATTGCTGACTTCGTACAGTTACCTAACTCAAACGTACAGATGCTTTTCGATGTGAAAATGCGTTATCTAAAAGGCGAAGAAGTGGATTACACAGAATGGAAACTCATTGACGACAAGTTCACAGAGACGAAATTCAAATCCGAAACTGACATGATTCTATTCATGGCTGGAATCACTTTTAGATTTTAATTATCTGTTTTGTCTTGCTTTTTTATTATTTTTGCTAAATATTATAGCAACAATGATAGAGGATAATGTCTAAATCAAAAAGAATAAAAAGCCAAGAGGATATAGAACCAAAGAATTTCTTTCGAATACTTTTTCGAATATTTGGCTTTGTAAAGCCATTTGTTGGATTATTCATACTGTCCATAGCTTTAAATACTATTTTCTCTACTTTAAGCGCTATTTCGATAGCGCTTATCAAACCCATTTTCCAGATATTGTTCAATAAAGAAGTGTCCGAGCCGCAGCAAGCAGTTTCTACAGACTTCTTCGAAAGCATCACTAACTGGTTCTACGGCAATATACAATGGTTGGTAGATAGCCCCGATGGCAAGATAATGACCCTGGTCAATATCAGTATATTAATCGTATTCGTTTTCCTCCTTAAAAATATTTTCAAGTATTTGGCTACTGTTGCCAGCGTGAAATTCGAAGAAGGGATAATAAAATCCATCAGGGATAAAGTATTTGAAAAGCTAACATCTTTATCTGTAGATTTTTTCGGCAGCAAAAAAGAAGGCAGCATAATATCTATAATCACTAATGACGTTACAGTTATCAACCAGACCACAGTTTCATCTATCAACATAATGCTGCGAGAATCCATACAGATAATTCTCTATATCTTCCTGCTACTTTCAATATCTCCATATTTGACGCTGATTGCCTTCAGCACCAGTATTATTAGTTTACTTTTAATGAAAGCTGCCCTTAAATATCTGCGCCGCTATGCCGGAAGAATGCAGATTGCTATGGCAGATTATACCTCCGCACTTCAGGAAGCAGTGTCGGGTATCCGTGTAGTTAAAGCATACAATGCTGAGCATGAAGCCAATAGAAGATTCACCGAACAGACAGACAAATACGTAAATGCCTCGGTGAAACATAAGAAGATCATTACCATAATTCCATCATCAAATGAGATATTTGCCATACTTGCTTTGTGTGTAGTATTGTTTGTCGGCGGCTCCTCAGTATTGAACGGAGATATGAACGCCGATAATCTATTTCTGTTTCTTTTCGCTCTCTTCGCAATCATGTCTCCCATAACAACAATAATTCAACATATCTCAAAATTCCAGCTTGGCATAGTTGCCGCTGAAAGAGTATTTAGCATATTTGATCAGGAACCAACCGTCCGCTCAGGAAAAGAAACCGTAAAGAATTTTAATAAAGAAATAACTGTGGAAAACGTGAATTTCTCCTATGAAAAAGCTATAGTCGTAAAAGATGCCAGTTTTAAGATAGAAAAAGGCAAAAAAATTGCTTTCGTCGGTCCGAGCGGAAGCGGCAAATCAACGATGCTCGATCTGGTAATTAGATTCTACGACCCGATAAGCGGCAGAATAAAAATTGACGGCAAAGACATACGAGAATATATAATACCTTCATACAGATCATTATTTGGTATAGTTTCTCAAGATACTATGCTATTCAACGATACTGTTGCTAATAATATTCGCTATGGGTTTCAGGACGTACCATTCTCGAAGATTGAAGAAGTAACAAGAATCGCTAACTGTTATGATTTTATAATGAATATGTCCATGGGCTTTGACACCAAAGTCGGCGATCGAGGCATAACCTTATCAGGTGGCGAACGCCAGAGAATAGCTATTGCCCGCGCCCTGCTGCGTGATCCCGACATATTAATATTCGACGAAGCTACATCCGCCTTAGATGCCGAATCTGAGAAAACTGTACAGGATGCTATCAACAGATCCTTGAAAAACAGAACTGCGATACTCGTAGCCCACCGCCTTGCTACAATTATTCATTGCGATGAAATCCTTGTGTTTGAGCATGGTAGAATAGCCGAAAGAGGCAACCACCACGAATTAATAGCACAGAACGGCATTTACAAAAAGCTTTTTGACATACAATTTGCCCAAAAAGCACTCGGGGAAGAAGTTTGATTTATTTGATTTGATGATCTTAACTGAAGATACTTTGAATAATCAAAACCAAACTATTTCTCAAAATAAACCTGACTAAAAAAACTAAGAACAATACGCTAAAAAATATCTAAATTAGCTCAGCTCAACTTTCTCTTTTCTTATTTATGATTTTTTATTAACTTATACTCAAATGAAAATGGATTTTGATATGAAACAAAAAAATAGTGCAATGCCAATAGGGCTTTTTGATTCTGGTATCGGGGGGCTAAGTGTACTTAAGCAATTTATTCGCTTCCTCCCCTACGAAAGATATATCTATCTTGGAGATACTGCTCGCGTGCCTTATGGTAACAAATCGGCTGAAACTGTGCAGGAATACTCCCGGCAATGTACCCGATTTTTACTTGATAAAGGAGTTAAGCTGATTGTTGTTGCCTGTAATACGGCTTCATCTGTGGCTTTAGACTCGGTAACAGACATTAGTAACGTGCCAGTGATTGATATGATATCCCCTGCTGCCGGCGCTGGCTTGAGAGCAACACAAAACGGCAAAATAGGAGTAATTGGTACAAGAGCAACCATCAGCAGTAATGCTTACTCAGAAGCAATAGAATCTCTTACCGAGCCCGACAGTATAGAAGTTCATTCCAAAGCATGCCCTTTGTTTGTTCCTCTCGTAGAAGAGGGATGGCTTAGGCATCCTGCAGCAGAACTAATTGCCAGAGAATATTTGGAGCCATTTAAAAATACCAGGGACGACACATTAGTGCTCGGATGCACACATTATCCTTTACTCAGTGAACTGATAAGCAGTATATTGCCAGGTATCACTTTGATAGATTCAGGCGAGCACGCTGCAGTTAAAGCTATCAGAACATTAGCATGCATGGACTATCTTGTAGAAGAACGTAAAGAATTTCTAAAAAATCCACAGATTGAGTTTTATGTTTCTGACGTCCCATCCACATTTTTTGATGTGGCACGACGTTTCCTTGGGTTTGATGTAAATACACCTAAGCGGGTAAATATTGGTCAGTAATATATTAAGAAAATGAAAAATATAGAAAAAATAGAAAAAAATAATACTAATGAGCTTGTTTTCAACAAGGAAGATGTTGATGATATTGAAGCAGAAAGCGAAAAACTCTGGGACAGCGATGATAACATCAGCGAAGAACTCTTGGAAAGTGCTAACCAGGATACCGAAGAACCTGATGAATTAATTGACCCCGACGATTACTTCACGGAGCTTGATTCGCAGAAGCAATATATCGAAGAATTGGAATCTTCTTTAGATCAAATGAGTGATATTGCCGCTAAGGGATTTTACCAGACTGTGCAGATACTTAGCGACATAGTATCCCTAAATGAACGCCGCTATTACGAAGGCAGCCACTCCCGATTTGTAGCTCATTGGTCTGCCGAGATAGCTAAGCACTTAGATATGCCAGAAACAGAAGTTTTCGAAATACAGACAGCCGGCTTGCTGCATGATATTGGTAAAATTGGTTACGACAGCCGACTACTTGCCAAATTTACTTCAGAGATGACTCCTGCAGAATTAGAATTCTATAAAAATCACGCGAATCTTGGATGCCAGATGCTGAATAATCATAATTCCTTTGAAAATATCAGCAAGATAATACTCCAGCATCACGAAAGGTTAGATGGTTCCGGATTCCCAAATAAATTGAAAGGTAAAGAAATCATGCCCGGCGCTGCAATAATTGCCGTTGTAGATATGTTTCATAATCTTGTTTTCAAAAGGCCCAAAAAGCTATTAGATAAGGCTTATAACGCCCATCAATACCTAAAATCAAGAGAACACCGGCTGACTAATACTATTGAGTATTTGAACGTAAAAGCATCTGCTTTATATGATTCCAAAGTCGTTGATGTATTTTGCGAATTTGCCAGAAAAGAATGGGGCGAACTGATCAAGAAAACTGTCTGGAGAGTGCAAATTAACACAATCGAAGAAGGCATGGTAATAGCCGAAGATTATTTCAACAGAGCTGGATTGCTAATTGCTGCCAAAGGCGAACATATGACAAAAAACATGAAAAAACTTATGATCAGATTTGCAGAGGCAGGAGAAATACCAAAAAAAGTTCTAATTATGAAATAATAGAATTTTATTTTCTTATATTTACATTTTGAAAATAATTGATTTGTGATTTTTTCTATGGATTATTCAAAATATACTATCTTGGTTATTGATGATGAGGTGGGTTACCGAAAATTCTATAGCAAAATAATTCAAAAAGCCTTCAAGGCGAAAGTTGTAGAAGCGAGTAATCCACGAGAGGCATTTGATTATATCAAAGAGCACGATTTGCCGGATATTATTATACTTGATATGCAAATGCCGGTGTTAGATGGTTACTCCACACTAAAAATGCTCAGAAGCAATCAGGCAACTAAAGATATACCAGTTATTGCCTCAACGGCTTTGAATAACTCACAACTTATATCCAGCTTGATAAAGCTCAAAATATCAGATTATATAATAAAACCAACTAATAGCAAAATCACAATCGAAAAAATCAGAAAAGTTCTTGACACTTTGGAAAATTAATAAAGAATGCTAAACAATCTTGATCAAATAATCGAAAAAAAATCCTACCCTCCCATTCTTTTATTGTTTGGGGAAGAGGAATTTCTGCTCGAATCCGCTTATGAAAAATTAATTTCTTCAATGTTCCCAAACAGAGCAAATGAATTTGATTTCGAAGTCTTTGACGGCGAGTCAGCAAATCTTGAATCTGTTGTAGATAGCTGCCTTTCATATCCATTTATCTCAGAAAAACGCGTAGTAGTAGTGAAAAACTTTGAACTATTAGCACCCGGTAAAACTTTAAAAAAGAACGACGAATACAAATCCTTCGCCAAATATCTCGACTCACCACAACCGACTACAGTTTTAATAATAAAAACTAAGAACAGCAAACTAAATGGATTTGCCGCTGCGAAAAAATCCAACAAGACAACAAACATCAATAAAATATTAAAAGCAGCAAAGTTCCCTTATGATAGATTACTCGAAGAGTATGAATGGATTGAATATCCTAAGATGTATGAAAATAGTTTTCCTGCATGGATCACACAAAAAGCAAAAGAATCGGGAAAATCAATTAGCTCGGAGGCAGTTGAATTTTTAATTGCTCAGACAAATCTGGATTTACGATCTATAAATAATGAATTAGAAAAAGCTGTGATATACGTTCAGCAAAAAAAGCATATTGATCTGAACGATCTTACATTCGTAATGGGGGCTTCCCACAAATATAACGTATTTGAATTGCAAAAGTCTATCGGCAAAAAAGATCTGACCACTTCATTGAATATCATTGAGCGTATGCTTACACATGAACAACAAGAAATGCTTATACTTACAATTATAACAAGATATTTCGTGATACTATGGAAACTTTTAGAGATTGCCGGTAAGAATATGAACAATTATGAAATTGCTCAAAAAATTGGTGTAAGCCCTTATTTCGTACCTGAATATTTAGATGCACTCGGGCTCTATAAGCCCGCAGAAATAGACAATGCCTTAATTCAATTGACCAAAACAGATGAGATATTAAAAAGCTCTTCACAAGAATCAATTTATACTATTCAACAAATGGTAATAGAGATCATTAACAAATGATGATGGATAATATTATACATTTGAGCAGAACTATTGTATATTAATGTCCAGTGCACAATATTAACCAAAACTTCAATGCACACCTATACATTAGTAATAATATATTTAAATGAAATGACAAACCTTATTAAATGATAGAACAGCAATTACTTGCATAAATATAACCTCACAATTGGCTCAAAGTAAGGCAAAAAGTTGTTAAAAAATAATCTTTGGCATTTTATTTGTTATATGGTGTGAAAAATGAATTATAAATAATTTTTTGAGTGGAAATTGATATATAAAGACTACTTATTCAGAGATCGACTTCCTTTGATGAACCGTGCTTTGGATACCTATGCACTGCGGCAAAGGACAATATCAAAAAATATTGCTAACGCTACGTCGCCTCACTACAGACCCGAAGCAGTCAAGTTCGAGGAATATTTCCACGACCCAGAGCTTGTTACCAAAGGAAAAACAACAGACAGCTACCATATTCCGCTCGGCAAGCCCGACGAAAATAATATAAAAGGCGAAGTAGAGGGTGCCGAAGTACCAAGGCCTGAAATCTATTTTTCCGGCGAAACACATGTAAATATTGACAAGGAAATGTCGAATTTAGCTCAGAATCAGATTCGCTTCAGATTCACTTCCCGTATGATGAAAAGATATTTCCAGGGACTGGATCAATCAATAACGGGAATTGTCAGATAAAATAAAATTGTAAAATTACAGAACGCATACATATTATTGATTCTGTAAAAATTTTCAAATATATCAGAGAAATTAAAAATGGCTGAGAATATTTTTTCTTCTTTTAATATTAGTGGGCAAGGAATGAGCGTTCAACGAATGAGGTTGAGCTCAGTAGCTAATAATATTGCTAACGCCAACACTACCAAAGGGCTCAACGGCGAGCCATACCAAAGGGAAGTAGTGATTGTTAGAGCTATACCACAAAGCCCATTTGAAAATGA
>CAYQTZ010000054.1:0-11622 GCA_964420565.1 uncultured Hyphomicrobiales bacterium | reverse complement strand
AAATAGGCAAGAGGTCATTCTCGTGGAAGACTTACTTATAAAAGATATGGTTTGGAATGGGTACCATCTGTTCTGGGAAAAAAGATTTACCTATTAGTTACAATTTTCTTAAATTTGATGATGTAATATTTAGTATAAAGAGAAACTAATGATAGTACAATTATCAGGGGAAATAGTTAGCAAATCTGCAACAGAGATAGTTATGGATTGTAACGGAGTTGGGTATGGCATTATGGTATCCGTTAATACCAGCGAAAAAATGCCTGAACCTGCCAATAAAGCAAAGCTATTAACTATACTCATACCTCGCGAAGATTCCATGCAGCTCTTCGGGTTTTACGAGAACAGCGAAAGAGATGCTTTCAGAATGCTTATATCCATTTCTGGAGTTGGTCCTAAAATCGCTTTGGGGATATTGTCCTCTTTGAAAGTAGAAGAGCTTAGGGAGTATATACTCACTGGTAATCTTCATGCTTTGACAAAACTTCCTGGAATTGGTAAAAAAACAGCCGAAAGATTACACCTTGAATTAAAAGATAAAATAAACAAAATCAGTGCTGGCGATTTCGAGCCAATAGAGACATCAATTAATTTAGTTCGTCAGGAGGCGCTTTCCGCACTAATCACATTAGGTTACTCAAGACCTATAGCCGAGAAAGCCATTCGCAAAGTGATGTCAGATTCAAAAGGAGAACAACTCAGCGCCGAAGATTTCATAAAATTGTCACTTAAATTCGCAATGAAATGAGATAATTATGCTATTAGTAATACCTTCAATGGATTTAATGAACGGTATCTGCAAAGATTGTATTTGCAGTAATGTCCCAATGACAAACCATTACTCAATGCTATCTGATAATCCCGATGAGTTATCGCAGCTTCTTCGCAGGGAAAATGCAAAATCTTTGCACATTAATGATCTTGATTCGCTTAGCGGCAAGCCAAACAAAAAGAATATTGATACATTACTTAGAATAAATGATTCCGTTGAAATTCCAGTCCAATGTTATGCCCGATATAAAACTATAGATGAATGTAAATATTTACTTGATAATGGCTTACACCGGGTAATCATAGATGATCTGCTGATAAATAAATGCCCTGATGTAAAAGATTTAATTCTGGAATATTCAGTTTCGAGAATATCTTTTTTTGCCGAAATTCATTACTTTGAGAGCCAAAGCCATTGCTTGAATTTAGATATTGATCTATCTGAATATATAGATATCATAAAAACTGTCGGAGGAGACAGATTAATATTAAAAGATATTAGCATAATATCAAATATTGAAAAAAGTATTGATCAGTTGAATGATATTGCATTTAATAATAGAATAAAAATGTCTTTGTTAGATGCAGCAGGAAACTTTCAGGATTTAGATTATATTAATAAGACATCTAATATTTTTATTGATTCAATCATTCTTGGCAGAGCATTATTCGAGAATAAATTTCCCTGTCAGGAAATTTGGAGGATTGCAGAGTCAAGACTCGAAAAAAAGTTGAATTATAATGAATAAAATAATAAAACAAGAAATTTCTTGCTTTAGTAATTTCCTAATAGTGAAAAAAATTTGTATTTTGTGAAGATTATTATTGTTAAATAGAAAAGTAATTCAAGGAGAGAGCCAACGATGCCGGAAATAGTCATTGACGGACAGAAAATACAAGCTGAAAAAGGGGCTACCGTACTCGCCTCAGCATTGGAAAATGGAATTGACATACCGCATTTTTGCTGGCATCCGGAACTATCTATATCCGGTAATTGCCGTATGTGCCTCGTTGAAGTTGGTTTGCCCAAAAGACTCCCCGATGGGGGATTCGAAAAAGATGAAAATGGCAATCCCATAATTAATTATTTTCCCAAATTGCAGATCGCCTGTGCAACCTTTGCTGTCGATGGTATGCATATACGAACAAAAACGCAGATTGTAACTGAAGCCCAGGAATCCGTTATGGAATTCATCCTGATCAACCACCCACTCGATTGTCCTATATGCGACGAAGCAGGTCAGTGCAAACTGCAGGAGTATGCCTTCAAACATTCCAAAGGTGAAAGCAGCTTTGATGAAGCAAAGAACAGATCTAAAAAAAGAGTTTCGTGGGGTCCGAATGTGATGTTTGACGCTGAGCGTTGTATTAGTTGCTCGCGATGCATTCGTTTTGCTCAGGAAATAGCTAAGCAAGATGTTCTGACTTTCGTTAATAGGGGAGACCATGTAACAATAGATCTTTTCGAAGGCAAACAGCTTGACGGCCCTTACTCTATGAATGTAATAGATATTTGCCCAGTTGGAGCTTTAACCAGCAAAGATTTCCGCTTTAAATCAAGAGTATGGGACATGAGTTTCAATAACTCTATTAGCCCATTAGATTCTACAGGCAGCAATATTCAGCTCGGGATAAGAAATAATGAGATTTTGAGAATTGATCCTAAAACCAATAGATACGTTAACGGCTACTGGATAACAGATCATACCAGATTGAACGGATATAAATTTGTTAATGAAAATAGAGTGATCGAACCTGAAATTAAAGGCATGGGAGCCGTTAGCTGGGACGATGCTTATCAAGAAGCTGCTACCAAACTGAAGAAATTCAAACCAGAAGAAATAATGGTAATTGGTTCGCCTAAAGCCACTAACGAAGATAACTACCTATTGAAGCAATTTGCCACAGAGGTTCTGAACACTCCTAATCTCGGTTTCTTAGAGCATATTGATAATTCATCAATTGAAGATGGTCTTCTAATCGTAAAAGATAAAGCTCCGAATACCGCTGGTGCAAACGCTGTTGGTATGATACCAGGCAAAGGTGGGATCATGATAAAAGAGCTGGCTAATAGTATCAATAGTGGAAAAATAAAAGCTATATATATTATGGAAGAAGACCTCGAATATCATGTTGATCTTTTCAGTTCATTAGACAAACTCAATCTGCTCATAGTCCATGCTTATAATCATTCCGAACTAACAAAAAAAGCAGATGTTTTGATAGCCGCTTCAACTTATGCTGAAATTGAGGGAACCTATACTAATAAAGATAATAGAGTCCAGCACTTCGAAGCCGCACTTGTAACAAATGAAAACAGACGACTTATGGGTATGAAGATCAGCAGGTTAGACAAATTTGGTTCTTTTAATGACAGGTGGACCCAACACGAAGTCAGAAATTGTCGCCAAAGCTGGAGAAGTATAATGAATATAGCTAACTTAATGGGAGCTAAATGGGAATATAAAAAATCAGAAAACATATTCCATGAAATTACTGAGAAAATCGAATTATTCAAAGATATGGATTACGATAAAATTATAGATAATCAGGGTTTAGTATTAGGCAAAGGAGACAATCCTGAACCAAAGCTATGGAATTATAAATCTCATTATATGGACCCAACTGAATAAGAAAAAAATATGTTAAAAAATTAAATACAGAATCATTATGGATTTTTGGATAGCACTATTAATTACAGGAATCAAGGCATTAGTAATAATCTCATTGATACTATTTGCCGCCGCCGTATTGGTTTGGATGGAAAGAAGGATTTCCGCCGTGATCCAAAATAGATACGGACCCAACAGGGTTGGTCCTTTCGGATTATTGCAGCCCTTTGCAGATGTTTTTAAGCTGTTTTTAAAGGAAGATATTTATCCTAAATCGGCTGATCCCGTTTTTCATAGAATAGCTCCTATCATATCATTAGGCGTTACTGTTGCTGTTTATGCAGTAATACCTTTTGGAAATTATTTCGAGATAGGTGGTGAAGTCTTTTATATGGGCATAGCTCCGAATGTGAATATTGGAATACTATACATACTGGCTCTGACATCTGTCGGTGTCTATGGATTGACTTTGGCTGGCTGGTCGTCGAACAGTAAATACTCTCTGCTTGGCGGATTGCGTTCATCAGCACAAATGATATCTTATGAGCTATCTATGGGGCTGTCTATAATTGGAGTTTTGATGATTGTAGGTTCGCTTTCGCTGAACGATATAGCAATTAATCAGGCAAATTGGAATTGGCATATTTTTTACCAGCCACTTGGTTTCTTAATATTTGTCATATCAGGATTTGCAGAAACTAACCGGGCGCCATTTGACCTTCCCGAAGCCGAACCTGAACTCGTTGGTGGCTATAACACAGAATATTCAGGTATGAAATTTGGTATGTTCTTCCTTGCTGAATATGGCAATATGGCTACATCTGCCGCATTGATATCATTATTATATCTTGGCGGTTGGCAGCTATTGATCCCTCAGGAATGGTTAGGACTTGAAAATGGTTCAGTATTACTAGCTTTAATGCAGATGGCTACTTTTATCTTTAAAGTGCTTGTAATATGTTTCGTTATTATCTGGGTACGCTGGTCGGTGCCGCGTTTCCGTTATGATCAGCTTATGAATCTTGGCTGGAAAGTGCTGCTGCCGCTTGCATTACTGAATGTAATAATCACAGCTATTGTGATGTATATTATTTAATCAGATAATCATTATACAACAAATGTAAAAAAATGGGAATAATATAAATGAATAATAGAGCCAATACAGAAGCAGAACGCCTTACATTAATGGAGAAGATATATCTTCCCGAAATAGCAAAAGGTCTCGGGATAACATTCAGACAAATGTTTAAACCCAAATTTACCAGACAATACCCCGAGGAACGGTGGGACCCGACAGGTTCGTACCGTGGTCGTCCCGTGCTGGTCGAAGAAGATGGACACGAACGCTGTGTGGCCTGCGGATTATGCTCCCGTGTTTGCCCTGCTTTAGCTATCGAAGTACAGGCATCTGAAACAGATCGGGATAAAGAGCGATACCCCGTAAAATTTGAAATAAATATGCTGCGCTGTATCTTCTGCGGATTTTGCGAAGAAGTATGTCCCGAAGAAGCTATAGTGATGAGCAAAGATTATGAATTGGTATTCTGTTCGCAGGAAGAAGCTATTATGGGCAAAGACAGATTACTAATTCCAAAAGAACAATTACAGGAACGTTTAGACTTTTTGAGACAGTATAAGTAAAGATAACAAAATGATATTCGACTATTCTTCATAAAAACAAAAATTCTTTGTTTTACTTTTTATTATTTATATCGGAGATCTTATGAAAAGCTTAAAGTACTTTTTTTCTGCAATTTTAATTGTATCCTTTGCACTTGTATCTTTTAATGGATGCGACCAGAAAAAAGAGGATGCCGACCAACCAAATCCGGAGGAAGTTAAAAAAATGGAAAACGAATTCAGAGATTTTGCTACACCTTTACAGGACAAATTAGCAAATATTTACCAAAAAGCCGCACTTGCTTACTGGGAGGCAGCTATTAGCGGTAAAGAAGAGGATTTCAACAAGGCAGCAGAATTAGAAATGGAAATGACTGCTATAATGTCGAACAAAGATGATTTTGCAAAACTCAAAACTTACAAAGAATCTGATATGATACTGGACCCAATTATGCAAAGAGAGCTTCTATATCTCTATAACGGGTACCTTGGCAACCAGATTGATACCAACAAACTAAATGCTATGATCAAAAAGCAATCAGAAATTGGACAGAAATATCAGAATTACCGCGCCAATGTCGATGGGAAAGAATATTCCGACAACCAAGTGGAAGATGTTTTGAAAACCAGTACTGATCTTCCAATGCTCGAAAAAGTATGGTTGGCACATAAAGATATCGGTCCGATCGTAGCCGATGATATCAAAGAACTCGTAAAAATGAGAAATGATGTCGCCAAAGAACTCGGTTTTGATAATTATCATCAAATGAGCTTATTACTCAGCGACCAAAACCCAGACGATGTTGCAAAGCTATTTGACGAGCTCGACAAGCTAACAAGTGGTGCTTATAAACTGTTGAAAGATGAGATAGATACTTATCTTGCAAAACGCCTCGGTATAGAAACAGACAAACTCATGCCATGGCATTACCAGAATCGATATTTTCAAGAAGCTCCAATTATATACGACATTGATCTGGATGAATATTATGCTGATAAAGATTTAGTAAAACTTACAACAGATTATTATCAAAGTATTGGTTTGCCTATTGACGATATGGTTGCAAAAAGCGACCTCTTCGAAAAAAAGGGCAAGAATCAGCATGCTTTTTGTATTGATATTGACCGAAAAAATAGTGATGTCCGTGTACTTTGTAATGTAAAGCCAAATAGCAAATGGATGAATACAATGCTTCACGAATATGGACACGCTGTTTATTTCAAATGGCATGACAGAGATATTCCCTGGATTTTGCAAACCCCGGCACATATCTTCACAACTGAAGCTATTGCAATGTTTTATGGCAGAATGGCATCAAATCCAAAATGGATGAAGGATATGCTGAATATAAGCGACACAGAAGTAGGTAGAATTGGTGAAACAGCTAAGAAATACTTACGCTTAGAGCAGTTAGTCTTCAGTCGCTGGTCTCAGGTGATGTATCGCTTCGAGAAAAGTATGTATGAAAATCCCGATCAGGACTTAAACAAATTATGGTGGGATCTTGTTGAAAAATATCAAATGATCAAAAAGCCAGAGGGAAGAGATATGCCAGATTGGGCAACAAAGACACATATTGCTACAAGCCCCTGCTATTACCATAATTACCATTTGGGCGAATTGCTGGCATCTCAGTTATATTATTACGTTACTGAAAATATTATGAAGAAAAACCCTGATGAAGTGGATTGTAGTTTTTATGATCAGCAGAAACTCGGAAAATATATGATTGATAAAATATTTGCTCCCGGTGCTAAATACTACTGGAATGATATGATAGAGCAGGCAACAGGGGAGAAGCTGACGGCAAAATATTACGCCAGACAGTTTGTTAATCAGTAAAAAAAATATATTCAGACTCCACCTATTATATGGTGGAGTCTCGAATTAAATCTAATCTTCAAGATAAACCCCAGACCCGATAAAGAAATTTGTGCCGATAATTGGTTCAACGTATCCAAGTTTATCTTTTTCTCCCGTTTCACCAGGTTTCAGCCAATAAAACTCTACGTATCCGCCGCCATTACTTGCAGCCTCTGCGAGCATTCTAATGACGTAGTTGCCATGAGTATCCTGATGGTCATATAAGTCTTTGCCAACAATATCTTTCTGAGTAGCGTGAGCCACACAAACACAGTCGTAATTATAAGCGAAAAAGTAACCCGAACTATCTTTATAAAATCGGATATGTTCGATAGATTCTTGAATGATCTTAATTTGCTCATCTTCGCTTTCAATCTGGTCTAATAAATTGCTAAGCATTACAGCATGATTGTTAACAGCAACTTTAGCTACGTATTTGTTCCATTCCAGAGAATCGCAAGTAATGATATTGTTAACCACCGTGTCATCCTTGCAGGAAGAGACCAAGAAAGCCAATAAGAGAATAGAAGCAGTTTTGATGATGATTTTTGTCATTTCGTCTCCTTAAGCCATTACTTTGAATATTTTTTTCAGTACAAATATAACAAATGATCATTGAATCAAAAATAACAAAGCAGAAAAATCCCTTTATAACGGATAACATTTTCTTGATTCGACTCATATAAATATGATATACAGATATGATCTTAGAAAATGCTATTAGAATATTTATAATATATATCAATAACTTATCATAGATATTAATATATATTCATGCAATATAATCTGCATTATGTAAACTAATTGATTGGCTATTCATTCCCTATCGATTCTATAGAAGAACAACAATTGTACTTCAGATATTTTGAGATCGAAACTTATGTAAACTAATTGATTGGCTATTCATTCCCTGCTGATTCTATAGAAGAACAACAATTGTACTTCAGATATTTTGAGAAAGAAACTTATATGGGTTATAATATTTGTTAAGTCATTATCCTAAACATCTTATATTTATTGACATATATGTTTCATCATGCCTTTGAAAATAAAATTATGGAAAGGTAGCATCGAATACCAATACAAACGTCCGAATAATCCCTTAGGACGAAATGTTGCTGTCTGAGTGAGTATATTATCATTGATATGAAATTCAAGCCATGCTTCGCCGGGTAGTTTCATCTCTGCGTATAATAGCATACGTTTTTCCTTCTTTGACGCATAGAGAACCCGCCAGAAATCAAGAGTCTCCCCTGCTTTAATATCATTCGGGTTCTTTCTTCCTCTGCGAAGCCCGACTCCGCCAAACATCTTATCTAAATTGCCCCTTATAACCCATAGCCAATTACCATAATACCATCCATTATCGCCGCCGATGGACCATATTTTTGCAACTGTTTTATCTACATCTTTCACTACCATCTTTCTGCTGTCTTTAAGGCAACCATATTCCGGCACATTCAGATGCTTATCCACTCCATCTTCAATATTTTGTGCAGATAAGGCATCCGTCCAGCTTGATATTACTTCCTGTTGCTCTATCTTGTCAAACGCAAGTTTAACAGCTTGCTCATAAGTAAGTAAATCTATTTTAGTCCATAGGTTTAAATCGTTTGCTTCACAAATTACTTCAACCTTCATGCTATTAACTAAATTAATGGCTAATCTGTAAGATGTTGAGGTAACAAAGTAAAGCCAATATGAAGATAATCTGGGACTAAAAACAGGGACAGATATTATTAACCTTTTTAATTTTCTAATCTTAGCGTATTTCATTAACAAGTCTTTGTAAGTCATTATATCAGGACCGCCAATATCAAAACTATTATCATAAGAATTTTCTAACAATAGCACGGTTTTCAGGTATTGAATTACATTCCGAATCGCTATCGGCTGAGATTTGGTCTTTAGCCATTTTGGCGCGATCATGACAGGCAATTTCTCTACAAGATCGCGAATGATTTCAAATGATGCACTTCCAGAGCCAACTATGATCCCTGCCCTCAAGGTTGTCATGTGGAAATTCCCTGAAGCGAGAATATCCTCTACTCCCTTTCGGGATTTCAAATGTTTAGAGAGTTCTGTAGCATTCACTATTCCGCTTAGATAAATCACTTGCTTGGCTTTAGTCTCATTGATCCTGTTTTTAAAATTCCTGGCACATTCCTGTTCCATTTTCTCAAAATCGCTAACTGATGCAGACATGGAGTGTATAAGATAATACGCTGCGTCAATATTTTCAGGAATATTCAGAAGGGTTTCCGGTTCCATGAAGTTTGTTTCTATAACAGTAATGCTATCAGAATGAAAATCCTCAGGATCAAATCTCTTTTTATCTCTAACGCAACAAATTACGTTATGTCCGTCTTCGAGCAAAACCGGCAATAAACGCTTTCCAATATAGCCGGTAACTCCAGTTAGCAAAATTGTCATATTGAGGTACCTTTTTAGATTTTATTGATTATACAATTTATCAAATAAATTTTCAAATTGAAAATAGTATTAGATATAAATCTCACTTAATTCTGAAGTTGTCTTTCTGATCTTTCAATTCTAATTAAGCATCATTGGTCATGTGCCACAATAAGCTAATAGAATAGCTTATAATTATTACTGGCTAAATATAGAAAAGCATATTATGGACTGCTATAAAAAGCATAACAAATAATTATCAAATAGTTGTATGCTCTAAGTATAGCACACAACTACAAATAATTATATAAAAAGCAGTCTCTTAAACCTATTCTTCTATTTCTTCATCAGCAGGTAGCTCAAAGTGAAGTTTGTTGTCCAAAATCTCTTTCATAGCAAGGAATGTAGGCTTGGGTATAGAATCAAATTCTCTACTAATAGCAATTTGATCGAAATTAGCTCCTTCGGATTCGGTAGTCGTAATAATTATATCTTCCATCTTCATAGCAATTTCATTTTTAATATCGTCATTGATCTGTCTGGCGCGGAAGCCCATGGCTACTATAGATTGATAAACAGTACCTTTTTCGGATTCCTGCATACGAACCACAACTGGGTTTACATTAAACTTATCCAATTTCATCAAACTCCTTATTATATTAAAATGCAATTTGCAAAATTAAAATAATTTTATATAATTGCAAAAGTATTAAAACGTAATTAATTATTTCTTATTTTAATCCCAATGGAAATATGCAAAAATTATACTATTCTATAAGCGAAGTTAGCGACATGATTGACGAAGAACAGCATATTTTAAGGTATTGGGAGAAAGAATTCGAACAGCTAAACCCTAAAAAGAACCGTGCTGGCAATAGGATCTATTCTGAAAAAGACATCAGCATTCTAAAAATCATCAAGAATTTGCTTCGCGAAGAAAAACTTTCCCTGAAAGGTGCCAAAGAGAACTTGAACAGAATAAACATCAATAATATGGACGATCACCTTTTATCTAAGGCAGATGGTAATGGATACTTCAATGAACATTTTTACAGAGAGATACCCGATGATTCTTTGATAATAAAAAGGTCTGAGTTGGAAAATATTCATACTCTTTTAAAGGAAATGAAGATTTTTCTGATTAAAATGTAGCGCTGTTATCATTTTTTTGGTTTGTATTCGTCTATTTTCCGTAATAAGTATATTTATTTATTTATCTTGTTTTTTTTATTTCTACTTACTACTATAAAGGATTATTGATATGGTCAGTACAATTAGAATTGTTTTATTATATCTCTTTCTTGTTAGCTTTGTTTGTATAGCTTACGCTGAAGATTTTAATTATACAGAATCTACAGTAGGTAATCATAACGACGAAGTTCTTGGTGTTTTCGTAAACGAAGACGACACAAAGGTTGCCACATGCAGTCTTGACGAAACTATTAAGATCTGGTCATTGCCAGACGGCAAAGAATTAATGACTTTAAAAGGTCATCTCGGTCAGGTCAATAATCTTTCCTTTTCCGGAAATGATAAATGGCTGGCAAGTGGTTCAGGTGACCATACTGTTAGGATTTGGGACGTAGAAACCGGCGAAATGCTCAAAACCCTTCGCGGACACACAGATCAGGTGATAGGTGTATATTTTAGTCAGGACGATAGCTCTACTTATGTAGCCAGTACTAGTTTCGACAAAACCGTAAAACTGTGGAACTGGCGATTAGGTAGCGAGATAAAGACATTACGCGGGCACAAAATGCCTACAAATAATGTTGCATATAGCTATGATGGCAAATATCTTGCTTCCTGCAGCGATGATAAAACCATCAACATCTGGTCAACCGATATCGAAACGGAAAAACCTGTGGCTACTTTAATTGGTCACAAAGAACCAGTGCTCACCGTACTATTTAATTTTGACAGCAGCTTGCTCGCTTCCTCAGACCAAAGCGGAGAAATAATAATCTGGGAAATGCCCTCTGGTATAAAAAAAAGGATTATCAAAGCACATAATGAGATTACACAGGATGTTACTTTTGCCTGCGACAATAAAACATTGGCTACTGCGAGTCTCGATGGTTTCGTTAAGCTATTTGACGTTGAGACTGGGAAGAATTTATATATGCATAATGCAGGTGTGCCAATATGGTCTGTTGATATGAACTGCGATACAAGTATTATAATACTTGGCTGTTCCGATGGTACTGTTCGTTTTCTTAAAAAGTAATTATTAAAGGAGATTGCAAAAATGAAAAGAATAATAAATTGCGGATTTTTATTTGCTATTATAGTAACTATAATGGCGTTAGTTTTTAATCAATCTTATGCTCAGGTCGGTGCAGT
>CAYQTZ010000053.1:0-11742 GCA_964420565.1 uncultured Hyphomicrobiales bacterium | reverse complement strand
AGATGAAAACACAAAATATATACAAAGGATTGTTTAGAGCTGCACTGATAGTTTTGCTTGCTTTTCCTATGATATTGCAGTCAGCAAGAATCAAGGATATTGCAAATATCGAAGGTGTAAGTGGTGTGCAAGTAATAGGATACGGATTGGTAACGGGGCTGGGTAACAAAGGCGATAACCAGCGGGCTTCATTTACTGTGCAATCTGTTACTAATATGCTAAAAAGATTTGGCGTTACTGTGCCAGAAACAAATCCAAGAATGAGAAACGTAGCTGCCGTTATGGTTACTGCAACTATCCCCACTTTCTTGCGAACTGGTTCAAAAGTGGATGTGCAGGTATCTTCTATTGGTGATGCACAATCTCTGCAGGGCGGCGTTTTGCTGATGACACCACTGTCTAAAGCAAATGGTGCGTATGTTGGTATGGCTCAAGGACCGGTCTCTGTTGGAGGTTGGGATTTTCAATCTCTGGGTTCGCGAGTCGCCAGGAATTTCGTAACTACTGGCAGAGTGCCTAACGGGTTGATATTAGAAACAGCTATTGAAGGAGAATATTTGGATCAGCAGATACTTCGTATAGTTCTTCGCGATCCTGATTTTACAACTGCAAACAATATGGCAATAATAATAAACCAACAAGGAGGTCTCGGAGCTAACGCAGCCGTAGCTATTGATGCCGCTACAGTTCAGGTACAGATGCCAGGTACTGATCCGGCAGAGAATATGCCCTTGATCTCTACTATTGAATCTTTAAATATTGTGTCCGATCCTGTGGCTCGTGTAGTGATAAATGAAAGAACGGGGACAGTGGTTATCGGCGGTAATGTCCAGCTTTTACCAGCAGTTATCTCGCATGGAGGACTTGAGATAAGCATACAGAAACAGGTGATAATCCCGCAGCCGGCACCGTTTACCATCAGACCTCCGCAGATTGCTGAAACGGCAGAGATAACTACTCAGGAGGAGATAAGCCCGACAAATTCTTTGAGTATTCCAGAGAATGCAACGGTAGAGGATATGGCTGCAGCTTTGAATGAATTGAATGTGTCACCACGAGATTTGATTGCAATTTTCCAGGCATTGAAGGAATCTGGTTCTTTGCAGGGTGAGTTGATCATTCAGTAGCTTTCAGCGGTCGGCGGTCAGCGGTCAGCGGTCAGCGGTCAGCGGTCAGCGGTCGGCGGTCAGCGGTCGGCGGTCGGCGGTCGGCGGTCAGCAAGAAGAATTGTCTCCGTCCCAAATTCCGATTTGGGCCGGAAAGTATCAATCGAAGTTAGACTTCGATAAATAAGCTCGAAGTAAGAGAAATAAGTTCAACTTATATTGAAAATTGCTTTCCCAAATCGGAGTTTGGGAAAGAGAAGAAAAGAACCAAACCGGAGTTTGGGAAAGAGAAGAAAAAAGGGAAAAATTATGGATTCTTTATTACCAAATAGCGAAGCAATTAAACAATCGGCTTTCGAAAGCCAGATTGGGGATCTGTCTAAATGGGGAACTCTTACTAAAAAAGTTTCTGAACTGACGGATCAGGAGAAATCCGAGTACTCGAAAGTTGCTCGCAGCTTCGAATCCCTTTTTATCAATATGCTCTATAAAGAGATGAAAACGGCTATGCTTGATGACGATGGCGATGGCGGCTTTGGTTCTGATACGTTGAGTGGTTATTCGGATATGATGTTCGCAGATCATCTGTCAAAAATGGGAACGGGCATTGGTATAGCTCAGCAAGTTTACGAATATTTTACGAATGGTGAAAAGCTGAAACCAATTACTTCTGAAAAGCCGCAGGATGCACTGAAAAATATTGCTGTTAATGATCTGAATAAATTAGATATTTCTAAAGCTCAGAGTCCGGCAGAGAGAGTAAAACAAGTTTTTGGCAATTCTTTTTTAGATAAGGTACAGGAAAGAATAAGCGTTTTTCAAAATACTATTAGTTTAGCGTCAAGAACTTATGGAGTGCCTGAAGAATTGATTAAATCAGTAATTACGGCTGAATCCGCAGGCAAACCGCAGGCGAGATCATCTGCCGGAGCTAAGGGACTGATGCAATTAATGGATGGCACTGCCAAAGATCTCGGAGTTACGAATAGTTACGATCCTTATCAAAATATCATGGGCGGCTCGAAATATCTGAGTAAAATGCTAAATCGTTATAGTGGCGATGTGGAGCTTGCTTTGGCAGCATATAACGCAGGTCCCGGTAACGTAGATAAATATGATGGTGTTCCGCCGTTTAAAGAAACACAACATTATGTAAAGAAAGTGCAACGATATAACGAAATATTTAATAATGAACAGCAAAACATTTAATTTTTTCATGGAGGAAATATGCTCGACAAATTAACAAGATTCCTGGTTCACGAAAAAGATATTCTAAATGAGCTTGTCGGGCTTGCTGAAAAACAGCAAAGGGCTTTGGTAGAATATGACATTAACGCTTTAAACGAAATAGTTTCTTACCAGGAAGCCTTGTCTAAAAATCTAAGGGAAACTGAGGAAAAGCGGATACGACTGCTAATGAACTGGCTGCAGATCTCTCGTAGTGAAGCGATGAAGATCAGGCTTTCGGCTATCGAGAGAAGCTTGAAGGGCGCCGAGCAGGAGAATATGAAGATGATCAGGATGGAACTTGATGATCTGATGAGCCGCTTTAAAACTTGTAACACAACGAACAGAGTGCTTGCTAATAAAGGAAAAAACAGCGTTTCGCAAATGCTGGCGATGTTTAAAAATGGCAGGAGTTCTGTCTGTAACGTAACTATCTAAGACATCAAACACAGGAAGAGACAGCTTGGGACGTTTTCGGGGGGAAGTGTTCTAAAGATACTAATTGGGGTAGCAAAATGCTTTCATCATTGGAAATAGGAAAAAGAGCCCTGCTTGCTCAAAGAATTGGGCTTGACGTTACCAGTAATAATATTGCTAACGTTAACACTCCCGGATACTCAAGGCGCGAAGCTATTATGTCCGAAACGGACCCGCTTTATCGCAACGGAGGATTCTATGGGACTGGAGCGGTTGTGGACAAATTACGTACTTATCGCGAGGAGTTTTTCGACCGTGAAATACGCGATACAGGCTCTCGTAAAGCAGGTTATGAAGCTGACGAGCGATTACTGCAAAGAGTAGAAGCAATTTTGGCTGAGCCGTCAGATCATAGTTTATCTAACGTTATTAATGATTTCTTTAATTCATTCGAGGAGCTGGCGACAACTCCCGAAGATGTTTCTTTACGAGATTATATGCTAAGCCGAGCTGCAACTTTAGTGGACAGATTCCATATTACTGCAGACCAGCTAAGCACTATCAGAGACGAGACTTTAAATAATATAAATGCTGATATCAAGATTGCTAATGGAATAATTCATGAAATTGCAAATTTGAATACTCAAATAGCTAATGGCAGCGCAAGGGGTGATGCCGATTCGCAATCGCTTGTGGACAGGCGGGAAAGCAAACTCGAAGAGCTTGCCGAAATGATGAATGTAAACATTACTAACGGCAAAGCAGGAAGCATTAACTTATTTATCAATGGGATTAATGTTGTAACTGATGGCGATGCCGCCAAACTAAAAATTCAGGAAACAGTTAATGAAAACACCGGCGAAAGAACTATCATACTTTTAAAAACTGATAGGAATGACAAGCCGGTTTCTACTATTACTGCTTCTTCAGGCAGAATGGCTAATAATATTAAGCATTATAATGTAACATTAGATGATAAGGATACAAGCGGAGGTTTTTCGCTTGGCAAAGGATTAAATGAACTTGCAAATGCTTTAGTCCAGAAAGTTAATGAGATAAGCACACAGGGATATGGCTTGGACGACACAGGTAACAACCCTCCGGGCAGAAACTTTTTCGAGCCTGCCGTAGGTAACGCAACAGCTTTTACTATAAAGATCTCCGACGATATATTAAATAGCCCAAGAGATATACCTCTTTCGGGCGCTGCAGGCGAGCCCGGAGATAACACAGTAGCCCGGCAGGTGTCAGCATTGGCTCATGATGCCAGCTTCTTAGAAAGCAAGACACCATCTAAGTATTATACAGATTTTATTGGCACTCTTGCCAATATGGGTAACGAAGCGGCTAATGGGCACTCGACTACATCTATGGTGGCTGAACAGCTCAACAGCCAGAGAGAATCAGTAATTGGAGTAAGCTTAGACGAAGAGGGCGTAAACCTTATCAAATTTCAAAAAGCTTTTGAGGCAAGCTCCAGAATAATAAATATGTCCAATGATCTGCTTGGAATAATTGTAAATCTTGGGAGATAATTTCATCAAGGAGAAACAATGCGAGTAACACAGAATTCTATAATACCTAAATACCAGAGGACACTGGAGGAAACGCAGTACCGCAGATTCCTTGAGCAATCCCGGCTTTCTACAGGTAAAAATATTGTTTCAATATCTGAAAAGCCCAAGGAAATCGTTATGGTGAAGCATTTTAATACTTTGGTAAGCCAGAACGAAAAGTATTTGGATAATTTGGAGCTTACATTAAGCGAGATACAAAATGTATCTGACCAGATAACCACTATTGGCGATAAATTCAGAGAGATAAGAGACCATTCTATCAATGCTGCTCGCGAAGGTGCCTCGAGCAGTCTCTATACTATCGGAGTCCAGATACGCGACTTAATGAAAGATGTAGTAAATCTTGCTAATATGGAATTCAACGGGCATTATGTGTTTTCAGGCACAAAAACTTCTGCAGAATCAATTATACCTGAGCCTCCTCAGCAAAATAATTTGCCGTTTGAAATAATAGATGGTGAATCTACTCCTGAGAACATATCAGGGTTTGAAGTAGTATTCAAAGGGAATTTAAAAGACAGGATCATTAATAAAAGTGCTAATTCCACAGAGAAAGTTAACGTTACCGCCGATAATCTTTTCGGCGAAGCAGGAGCAGAAGCTTTTAAGTCAATTGTAAATTTGTATAATACGATCACTTTTAACCCTGACGGCTCTAAAAGAGACCTTACTGATGCCCTTACCACAGAAGATATAGGTAAGTTGAATGTTTTTCAAAAAGAGATAGCACATTCTTATGAGAAAATAAACAGAACTAACGGCGAGCTTGGAGTACGTATTAACAGATTAGAAGCCATACGCCAGCAAACAGAAGAAGAAAGCGTCCGTCTGAAAGAGTTCCGTTCCATACACGAGGATACTGACGTAGCAGATTCTGCCATTAAATTATCAAAAGAAGAAAATCTGCTTCAATATACTTTGCAGGTTGGTGGTCGGCTTATCCGACAAAGTTTACTTGATTTTCTCGGCTAATTAGATTAGATTGTAATAAACGAAAATGAATATAAATTAATAACTTTGATTATTGAAAGCAAGCACATTCATAGGGATACTAATTGGCTTTATAGCCATATTCGGAGCATTTATATGGGAGGGTGGCTCTTTAGATACTCTGATAATGCTGCCTGCAATGACAATCGTTTTCGTTGGCACACTTGCCGCAGGTGTCGCTGGCTCATCTTTTCAGCAGTTAACCAAAATGCCTGGTTTGATCAAGCTGGCTTTCTCCCCTCCTGTATATGACCGCGAGAAATTAATTATTCAGATGTCTGATTTCGCTTATATCGCTCGCCGCGAGGGTATTTTATCTATCGAGAATCAATTAAACAAAATCGAGCATCCATTCCTGCGAAAGCTTTTTAGGATATGCATAGATGGTGCCGATCCCGAAACGCTGCATAATATAGCAGAAACAGAAATATCATATATTACAGAACGGCACAATAAGAATATCAGCTTTTTTATAAAGCTCGGCGGTTACTCTCCTACTATGGGCATCATAGGAACTGTGATGGGGTTGATAGCTACTTTGGCTGCTGCAGGCTCCGACCCAACAGTACTTATACACCACATTGCTTCCGCTTTTATAGCGACGATGTGGGGCATTTTCATGGCAAATATTGTGTGGCTTCCTCTTGGGGATAAGCTAAAAACTATCCACGACGAAGAGATGGAGCTAATGCAGGTATTTTTAGATGGTGTTCACTCTGTATTGCTCGGAGAAACCCCCTCGGTAGTGCGATCTAAACTTATAAGCGCCTTCCCTTTGACCCAGCAAGAAAATCTAATGAAAAAATTCAGCAGTATAGATAAAAAATACTTTAAGAAAAAAACTCCAAACCAACCTGCAACATCTGTCAGCGCTTCCGAAATCAAAGATAATATGAAGATCAATCCCTCTAATCAAAAAGATAAATAATATATTTCTATAAAAATTTTATGAAAGCTGTTTTATTTCTAAGCAAAATAGCTTATATTCCAGTTTTTGATATTATTATAGAAATGTTATGAAAAGTATATTTTGGCTTATTACGTTATCAGTTATTATTCTTATACCATTAATGTCTTATGGCAATAAGCATGACAAGGTAGGGAAATACAGAGCAACAGCTGAGAGAATAATCAAAGCTGCTTTGGACGACAGTAGTTCTTATGACAGGTTGGCATATTTTACAGATATGTTTGGCCCTCGGCTTAGCGGCTCAACGAATTTAGAAAATGCACTTGAATGGGCATATCAGGAAATGCAAAAAGACGGAATGGATAATGTTCGCAAAGAGCCGGTGATGGTGCCCCATTGGGTTAGAGGCAATGAGTATTGCAAAATGAATCTGCCATGGGAACGCAATATGCCTATGTTAGGATTTGGAGGATCTGCCGGAACGCCCCCGGAAGGCATAACAGCACAGGTAATTACTGTGAAAAGCAAGGAAGAGCTTTTCGAGCGATCCGACGAGATAAAAGGGAAGATAGTTTGCTATAATGCTCCGTGGCAGGGGTACGGAAAAAGCGTACAGTTCAGATACCGCGGTGCTATATGGGCTGCACAGGCAGGAGCTATCGCAGGGCTCTGCCGTTCGGTAAGTCCCAAAGGCATGCAGCTGCCACATACCGGCAGTTTGATCTATGCTGATACCGTTCCCGAAATTCCTCATGCCGCTATTACTGCAGAAGATGCCATGATGCTCGGGCGTTTGCAGGAAAGAGGAATAATCCCGGAAGTTACTTTGTATATGGAATCGAAAACTTTACCCGATTTTGAATCATCTAATCTGATATGCGAGCTTAAAGGCAGTACTAAGCCAGAGGAAATAATAGCACTTGGTGGGCATTCAGATTCATGGGATGCCGGCACCGGCGCTCACGACGATGCCTCTGGATGCATAGCCGCATGGGAAGCAATAAAGCTACTGAAAGAACTTGGGTTACAGCCGAAACGAACTCTAAGGGCAGTATTTTGGGCAAACGAAGAGAACGGAGTGCGCGGCGGCAAAGCGTATGCCGACACTCACGGCGATGAGCCACATGCATTAGTTTTTGAATTTGACAGCGGAGTGTTCCCTCCCTCAGAGATACGATTCACAGGGAATGATCAATTATTCGATATGGTGCGATCCTTCGAACCGCTCCTTGAAATGATAGATAGTATTGACGTAAACGAAGGTGGCGGCGGTGTGGATATTAGAGATATGATGGAAAAAGGCGTGCCATCTATGAGCTTAAACACAGATGATCAGGGAAAATATTTCTGGTATCATCACTCCGATGCCGATACGATAGACAAAATTGATCCTCTGGACTTTCAGAAATGTGTAGCAACTATTGCTCTTTCCATTTTTCTTTATGATGCCTTACTCGAAGATAATTTTTAATAATATACTCAGGATAAAAAACTAATGACAAGAACAGAACTCGCTAAAGCTATATACCAGACATCACATCTGAGAGGTAACTTTGTGCTTCGCTCCGGAAAAATAAGCAATGAATATTTCGATAAGTATTTATTTGAGAGTGATCCGTATCTGCTTTCCTGTATAGCAGACCACATGCTGCAATTGCTCCCCGATAATTTTGATATTATAGCAGGGTTGGAAATGGGCGGCATTCCGCTTGCTACCATGATCTCGCAGAAAAGTAAACGTCCCGTAATTTTTGTACGCAAAAAAGCCAAAGAATACGGTACCAGAAAGCTTGCCGAAGGCATGGATTTCGATGGTAAGAATGTAGTAATTGTTGAAGATGTGATTACTTCAGGTGGTCAGGTGATAATAAGCGCTAACGATCTGAAACAGCGTGGGGCAAAAATCATTAGTGTTGTATGCGTAATTGACAGGGAGGCAACTGGCAGACGCAACCTGAAAGAAGAAGGCTATGACCTGCATTCATTATTTACAATGTCTGAGATCAAGGAATTGAATACTAAGATATAGATAGTTTTCTGATAGTTTGATTATATTGCTGTTAGGATAATTATCCTTCTAATTGCTGATTGGGCAATGTAAGGATAAACTCAAATTTTTTCAAGAATCTTTATACAAAATTAGAAAAATTTCTTATCTTAATATTAAGTTAATTACATTATAAATGAAAAGATGTTCTAATGAATAGAATATTTAAGTATATAATAATATTTGTTTTGCTGACTGGGGCTGTCTATGCCAAAGAAAAAGTAATAGTTATCACTATTGACGGCGGTATAGGTCCCTCCACATCTGAGTACATAGAAAGCGGAATCGAACACAGTATAAGCCAGAAAGCCGAGCTGTTAGTAATAATGCTAAATACTCCGGGGGGGCTTTTAGAATCTACCAGAGATATCGTTACAGATTTACTTGAATCGCCAGTGCCAATAGCAGTTTTTGTGGCGCCAGCTGGGTCAAGGGCAGGCTCGGCAGGCGTTTTTATTACATTAGCAGGAAATATTTCTGCAATGGCTCCCGGCACAAATATTGGATCAGCTCACCCTGTTGGACTGGGCGGAGAGAGTAGCGACACGTCTTCCGTTATGTCTGACAAAATCACTAACGATGCTGCTGCTTTCATCAGAACAATAGCTGAGAAACGAAACAAAAACATTGAATGGGCAGAGCAAGCTGTTCGCGAAAGTATTTCGGCTACTGAAACCGAAGCGTTAGATCTGGGAGTAATTGATCTGATCTCCCCAAATCTTGATTCTTTATTGAAGCAAATAGATGGGATGAACGTTACGACTACCGCAGGAGAAGAGCGTACACTTAACACAAAGAATGCACATGTAGAAATGCTCGACATGAACTGGAGAGAGGAATTGCTTTCAATAATAAGCGATCCCAATATTGCCTATATTTTTTTGATGTTGGGTATGTACGGTCTGATATTTGAGTTATATAGTCCTGGCTCGATCTTCCCCGGTGTAATTGGAGGGATTTCTCTTTTGCTTGGTTTGTATTCACTGCAAATGCTGCCAATAAACTATGCAGGGTTAGGATTGATATTCTTAGGAATTATTTTATTTATAATAGAAGTAAAGGTGGCAAGCTACGGTTTGCTTTCTATTGGTGGGATAGTATCGCTTTTCTTCGGTTCAATCATGCTAATTGATGCTCCCTTTGAATTTATGGAAATATCTATGAGTATAATAATAACTGTCGTTGTTCTGACGGTACTCTTTTTTGGTGCGTTAGCTTATCTGGGGCTAAAGGCACAGTTACGAAAGCGAGCCGGCGGAAGCGAAGGGCTAATAGGCGAATATGGATTTGCAATTACTGATATTTACCCTGACAGTCCAGGCAAAGCAAAAGTTCATGGCGAAATATGGAAAGCTATATCAAAGCAGGAAATCTCCGCAGGCGATGAAATTGTTGTAATTTCTGTATCAAGACTTACTGTTGAAGTAAGCAAAATATAAGTTGTTTTTCATCATTTAATTAATAGGAGGTATTATGCCAGCACCTATTCTTGTTATTGTTGTTTTTGTAATTCTTTTGATTTTTTCTGCTATTAAAGTGCTGAAAGAATACGAAAGAGCCGTTGTGTTTCGTCTCGGCCGCCTGATTGCTGTAAAGGGACCGGGTATTATAATACTAATACCCTTTATTGATAAGATGGTAAGGATCAGTATGAGAACTATTGTTATGGATATTGACCCTCAGGATGTAATAACGAAAGATAATGTTTCTATAAAAGTCAATGCCGTGCTTTATTTTAGGGTAATCGAAGCCGATAGAGCCGTAGTTGATGTAGAGAATTATCTTTTTGCTACCAATCAATTAGCTCAGACTACTTTAAGAAGTATCCTCGGGCAATCTGATTTAGATGAAGTGCTGTCCGAACGCGATAGAATAAACCAAAAACTTCAGCAAATAATAGATGACCACACAGAACCTTGGGGCATTAAGGTTTCTTCGGTAGAGGTCAAGCAGGTGGACCTTCCCGTTGAAATGCAAAGAGCAATGGCTCGCCAGGCAGAAGCCGAAAGAGAAAGACGTTCGAAAGTCATTAATGCTGATGGTGAGTTTCAGGCTGCTAAAAGGCTTGCCGACGCCTCGAATATCATGCACGAAGAACCGATTGCCTTGCAGCTTCGCTATTTGCAGACTTTAGCAGATATTGCCACAGAAAAGAACTCTACTACTATATTCCCGATCCCGATCGATCTGCTTACACCATTTATGAAACTCGCTGATAAATTCAGCGATAGCTTGGACGCAGAGAATCTAAAAAACAAAGAATAGGTTTTGATTTATAAATAAACTAAAGTGTATTGCCATATATCTCGATGAGTAGCGATAAATCAGTAAACGATATTGAACTTTCTATAGTTATGCCCTGCTTGAATGAAGCAGAAACAATAGCGATCTGCATAAGAAAAGCAAAGCGTTTTTTGCTTGATAATAATGTAAATGGAGAAATTGTTGTATCTGATAATGGCAGTACAGATGGCTCAGATGATATAGCAAGAAAGCTGGGTGCTAAAGTTGTATATCAGAAAGTAAAGGGATATGGCTCGGCGCTAATGAAAGGCATTGAAGAATCCCGTGGGCGATATGTGATCATGGGTGATGCTGACGACAGTTACGATTTTTTAGTTTTGATGCCATTCCTTGAGAAATTAAGATCTGGATATGATCTGGTAATGGGCAATCGCTTCAAAGGTGGTGTTGAGAAAGGATCAATGCCATTTCTTAATAAATATGTCGGCAATCCATTCTTATCAGGTGTAGGAAAGCTCTTTTTTGGAAGCAAAATATCAGATTTCCATTGCGGTCTGCGAGGCTTTACCAGGGCAGCGTACAATCAATTAGATATGCAAACGACTGGTATGGAATTTGCAAGTGAGATGGTAGTTAAGGCAACCATACTTCAAATGAAAATTGCCGAAGTGCCTACTACTTTATCTCCGGACGGAAGATCTAGGCGGCCTCACCTAAGGCCTTTTGCTGATGGCTGGCGGCATTTGAAGTTTTTGCTGCTGTATTCGCCGCGATGGCTGTTTATGTATCCTGGCTTTTTCTTGTTTTTTGCAGGGATGGCTATGAGCTTATGGATATTTTTTGATGTAGATCAAAATATTGATGTTCATACTATGTTATATTCATCAACTGCGGTTATAATCGGGGTTCAATTACTAACGCTTACTTTATATTCTAAATTATTTGCTTTGCATGAAAGGTTAATACCGAAAAATCCATATATCAATGATCTGATTAACAAGATTTCCCTTCAAAAAGGGCTTTTAATTAGTTCTATTATTATTGCTATCGGAGTTGGCATAGGTCTATATACTTTCATAATATGGCAGGAAGGATCATTTTTTAGTATGGGGATACGCATTACTTTAAGATATGTAATATTTTCATTTCTTTTTATTATTCTGGGATTTCATTTTTTAATATCAAGTTTGTTTTTTAGTTATCTTAAAATAAATTAGAACTTAT
>CAYQTZ010000052.1:1471-11745 GCA_964420565.1 uncultured Hyphomicrobiales bacterium | reverse complement strand
CCATCTAACATCATCCACTGTCCAGGGAAATTAAAGCAGGGGAAATTTGATTCATCAGAAAACTCTTCTGGCTGTAATTGCTTGATCTGATCATCAGGGAGATTTCTTATTCCAGTATCATTGAGATTTGCGTTAGAGTAACCCCAATAGTTACAATTAAATGTACCCCAGGAAACTCCTGAAAATCCACCAATTGATTTCGATGAAGGTATTACTCCATCTGGAAAGATAACCTTTCCAGTAGAATAGCAATACTCAATAGTTGATTGATTATCATTTTCCCCACAAAAACCACCCATGTAAAATTCCGATCCTGTCATCGTAACATTACCAGTTGAATAACAATCTCGAATAACAGCGCCATTACTATTATTTCCTATAAAACCGCCTAACTGACCAGAGCTTCCAGTAATATTACCAGATGAATAGCTGGAATGGATCAAGCCGTTATTACTACCGCAAAAACCACCACTAACAACATAAGTAAGAGAGACAACTGATACAATAACATTAGAATAACAATGATGTATTGTACCTTCATTTTTACCACAAAATCCACCAGATAATTGTCTTCCAGAAACAGTGCCTGTGACAGAGCAGTTATAGATAGTTCCATAGTTTTTCCCACAGAATGCACCTATATAATAATAACCCGTAATTGATGCATTTATGTCATGAATATTTTTGATAATACCATCGCTCCCAACATATCCAAACAAACCAAGGTGAATAGGACTGTTCATAACCATGTTTCTAATTACATAACCATTCCCATTAAACGAGCCAGTAAAATTATTTGAGCTATTTCCTATCGGCTTACAGACTTTTCCTGTCATATCGAGATCTGCGGTAAGCTCATAATCTGCTGACCAGTCATCAAAAGGTGAAGTCTGGTTCATCAAATTAACTAACTCGTCTGCTGTGCTGATCTCTATAGCTGCACGGATACTGATGGACGATAATAATAAGACAAAGAGGATAAAAGCAGTTCTCATTTTATAACTCCTGTTTATAAAACTCATCTTCAATAATTATCAAGAGCTTAGCAAAGGAATATATCAAATTTTATACTTTTTACCAATAGAAAAATTTGAAAAAATATCTCAAAATGAAACAAACCCTAAAAAAATGTGTCTTTGCTTGTTGAAGGGATATGAAAAACTACAAAAAATATAGAGATGATGAACTGATCGCCACAATAGCGAAAAGTAAAGAGCCGCAAAAATCAATGGCTTTTTCAGAGCTTTATGACCGCTACAGCTCAAAGATATATCTTTACTGCAGAAAAGTATTCGGTGATGGAAGCTTCGCAGAAGATATTTTTCAGGAAACTTTCTTACAACTGCTTAAAAGCATCGAGAATAACGTAAAGATCAACAGCGTAAAAGCTTACTTACTGATAACTGCAAGGAATCTTTCGCTGAATTTCAAACGGCAGAACAGAGTGGAAACTGTAGAATATAATGATCTGATACATCTTTTCAATGACAGAACTTATGAAATGAAGGAGATCACACAGCTCGTTGACTCTGCCCTTGATCTGCTAAGCGAAGATCAAAAGGAGGCATTCATCCTGCAGGTTTATAACGGTCTGTCATATTCAGAGATAGCAAATATAACAAATGTCCCGCTTACTACTGTAAGGAATAGAGTGGTAAGAGCAAAATATAAATTAAGAGAGATACTGACACCAGTATTTGAAGAGAAAAAATAAAGGATTAATAATATGAATGATAATAGCTCATATATTGAACTTATCTATCAAATGATTGATGGAGAAGCCAGCGAGGTGGAGCGGCAGACCCTTTTCAACGCTTTGAATGAAAACCCTGAGCTACAGACGGAGTTTCAAAACGCATTAACTCTTAACAATGCCGGATATGCTTATGCGGCTACAACCGAAGTACCAAAGCACCTCACAAGTAGTTTATTTGCAAAAGCAGGGCTGGCTTATAGTGGTGCATCATCTGTTAATCCGGCAATTGAGACAATACAAAAAGCAAGTGTTTTATTAAAAGCAGGATATTATGCAACCGGCAAATATGGCTTTGGAATTCTTGGATTAATTCTTGGTGGAATAATTGCTTTCTTGTTGTTTGATGATATTTACTCTGGTACCCTCGCTGAGCAGGATATGGTAGAGATCACTCTAATGGAGACTAAGTCAATTTTAGATAATGATAAAGAAAACATTGAAAAGAAAATCAAAAATTCTAATGATATTACTTATAGGAAAAATGATGCTCAACCAAAGCAAATCGTTAATAATAAATCAGCTGTAGAAATTCCTGATCAAAGCATCATTGAAAATAATCAACCTGAAAAGGATACCAGAGCTATTGAATACAGCCATCTGAGTATAAATCAGGAAAATGATCTGGTTAATCTTTATAATGATGATTTGTTGAATAACGTCGATGACCTTACAAAACTTGACCATTTATTGGATTACTCTCCATTATCTGCTATTAGTCATTCACACTCTAATAAAAAATTTGAATTAGAAATAAACAGCTCTTCCTTCTGGAATCTACCGAAAGAGACAATTTATCCTGAAGAAATAGCAAAGTTATATAATATGAATATTTTTCTTTATTATAAACTCAGCAGGCAGCTATCCATCGGGATCGGAGCAAGACAGGAGACTTTTTACGTTAAATATAATACAATTGATGAGTATTCCAGAGTATATATCTACGAACAGCAGCCAAACCTGACGAATATCGAGCTTGCTTTGCGCTATCATCCCTTTGAGATGTCGCTTTTTGACCCTTATGTCCAGTTCAATACTGGTGGCAGCTATTATGGTTATACTCTCAGAGCGGGCATAGGCAGCGAGATAAAAGTATATGAGAATATTTCTTTTACTCTATTTTTTGAATATGCAACTTTGAAATATAAACATAAAGAGTTATGGAACGATGCTTCAAAGGTCGGAATAAATTATGGTATTAATTATAAATTTTAATGAGGTAAAAAAATGAGACTGCTGATAATATTTCTAAGTGTCGTCCTTTTAGTATCCTGCGAGGATATTGTTAATTCAGACAAGAATATCAAAATCACGGAGATAAAATATAAAAGTATAAAAGAAGATCAGGAAAATGACGTTATTATGCCACTCAAAACAGGTAATAAATGGTTCTATGACGTAATTGAATATGATGATGTAGGTATGCCAGCAGAGTATATAGATTCAATATATGTTATTCAGGAAGTAGAAATAGATGGTGAAAAATGGTTTGAAACATATTTCCCAATGCTTTCAAGTGAGAATATATATCTCTCCAATACAAACGAAGGTTTATGGGTGAAATGTGATAAATGTCAAAACGGTTCATTCCTGCTTGCCAGGTATCCTGATTATATTGACGTCTTTGCCTCCGGTTATCCTGACATCAGAAATCTCCACTCCGATAACGAAAACATTTATGACATACTTGATGATCTCTTGATAAGTAAAAGAACTGATAGGGAGCAAATCACTGTACCTAAAGGAGAATATGACTGTATAAAATACATTAGCAGATTTGAATCTGATAATCAGGACATAGCAGAATTCCCAATTATAGAAGAGTATTATAGCGAGAATAATGGTCTCGTGAAAATGATTGAATACGAGCTACTTTCAGATACCTATTATAAGACTTATGAACTTAGGGATGAGCCGGTTACGAATAATGACTGTATAGAACTCTTTGAAAAAAATATGGGAGATATTCAAGCCAGCAGTCCAAGCAACCAGCAATTCTCTCTTGTAAATAATACAACCAGAAGAATATCTATATTTGATATTGATATAGAATATACAGGACTAAGCGATATTGCTAGAATTGATCCTGATTTTGAAAAATCATTGCCTGTAGTGTTGATGAAAAATCAATCAGTCAATATGAATGTATTGATTACACCGCAAACAACAGGTAGATTTATAATAACTATCAAAGTAATAAGCGATATTGGATGCTTTTATGAAATTGTGATCGAAGGCAGATCTGTTTAGATACAAAAAAACATTTTATCAACATTTATTTGAGGTAATACTATGAAAAGAATTACTAATGGGATCGTTTTGACACTAATCCTTTTATTCACTATGGGTTTTAGTGGATTACTACAAGCACAGCAACCTTCCAGTCCTATCTGGTTTTATCAAGAAGGTGGCAGTTACGACAGCACTACAAAAGAATACACAATGATCATACAATGGAAAAACGGAACAGTTGACCAAGAGCACCCGAGAGCAGAATATTATGAAGTATATCGCTCTATGCTCGGTCACTTTGACGATGTAGAAGATTTTGATTTAGTAGGCACAATAACAGACGAGGAATCTGATGATGGCTTTTACCTATATCATGACAAAGTAGAAAAATTAGCAGGTTATGAATTTTACGTGATCCCTTATGCTAACGGACAAAAAGGCGAAAGGTCGCCAGTTATCAGAGCATTTGCTCCTGGTAGTTATTGTGTAAATATGAATGGAGAGATAGTTGATTTTATCTCATTTCCTGAAACAATCGGAATTCCAGGCGAAAATTACAAATACGAAGCTTTTGCACGACACCGTAGCCCCAGGGTTCAAGGATTAGTTAGATATCATCTGGAAGAAGGACCTGAGGGCATGACAATTGATAACAAAAAAGGTATAATGCAATGGGATGTACCATCTGATGCAGAAGGACAGTATTACGTAAAAATCAAAGCAACTTCTGATGAAGATGACCGTGCAGAGTCTATTCAGGAATGGTATATCAGAATAGCAAACGAAGATGAAATTGATGATTATTATGCCAGCTCTGTTTATGAGATCGGCGATAAGCCAACACTTGTTGTCTATCCAAATCCGGCAGCAGACCATCTAAGATTTAACTATCAGGCAAATAATTATTCAGTAAACATTGAATTAATTGATATAACTGGAAATTCAGTCTATAGCACGGTTTCAGATGTAAATCCCGGAGATAATATGATTGATTTTGAAATCATGGGTGTTTCAACAGGATCATATATGCTCAGGATCACCGATGGGAATAAAATATCTTTCGGTAAAGTTATTATAAAATAATCGGACTTATTCCAATCCGATAGTAGCAAAGTCGCTCTCTGTTCACTCGGAGAGCGATTTTTTATTCTCTTCTGTAAGAGCAACAAATATAATTTCTTGTCCAGAAAAACTTTAATAGTAAATTAGCGATCCGTACTATTTCTTCGCATTATCAGTTTGAAGACCTCCATACCTATCAGTATAGGAACAGCTAAAATTAAAACCTGGAACCATTCATTCAAAGTAATCGAGTCTATTCTTAGAAGGCTTTGCATAAAGGGAAGCTGCATGCTCAGAATATGAATTCCCTGAGCAGCGAGAACACCAAAAACAAGTATCCAATTTCTATTCAAAGGCACTTTAAATGCAGATGTTAATTCGGATCTACAGTTAAAGGCATGGAAATTCTGCATAAAAACCATAAGTAATAGAACAATATTTCTTGCGTGAAATTCTTCCATTTGTGAATAGTTGTTCAACCAGTACCAATATCCGAAAACAATACTGCCCATTATTACTCCTGATACAACTGTTTGCTTTATCATCAGCGGGTTGAAAATACTCTCGCCGGTTTTTCTTGGTTTCTTTTTCATTGCATTTGGTTCGCCTCCTTCAAATGCAAGTGAAACATCTTGTATCCCGTTCGTTACAAGATTCAGCCATAATAATTGAACGGCAAGCAGCGGAAGCGGAAGCCCCGCTATTATCGAGGCGATGAATAAGAATATCTCTGCGGCTCCGGTCGAAATAAGAAGATAGATAACTTTTCTTACATTATCGTAAGCAAATCGCCCTTCTTCAACACCGGCAACTATTGATGAAAAGTTATCGTCAATCACTATCATAGAGCCAACTTCTTTAGCCACATCCGTACCCGAACCCATTGCCACGCCAATATTGGCTCGCTTAAGTGCCGGTGCATCGTTTACTCCATCGCCTGTAACTGCAACAAATTCACCATCTTTTACTAATAGATCAATGATCTCTAATTTTTGTCCTGGCGAAACTCTTGCAAACACAGATGTTGACCCAACAAGTTCCTCGAAAGAATTATCATCAGATTCACTGGCTTCAGACAGCATTTGCCCTGTAACAATTTTAGTATTCTTATCAGCAATACCGAGCTCCTGCGAAATAGTTTTTGCAGTAGAGGGATGATCTCCGGTTATCATGATAACTTTTATTCCTGCATCTTTGCATTTCTTAACGGAGCTTTTTGCTTCTTTTCTAAGCGGATCAATAAAACCGACCAACCCATAAAAGACTAAATCGGGAATCGAGTCGTTGTCATACTGCTCTTTTTTCTCGAAATCTTTGTGCTCGCCACCTGCAAAAGCCAATAAACGAAATCCCTTCGAAGCAAGATCATCTGCCTGGTTTAATATCATTTCCTTATCAATATCTTTTGTAGTCTCCCCATCTGCCATCAAGTTGCATAAGTCAAGTATTGTTTCTAATGCTCCTTTTGCCGCAACGTGGACTGAATTATCCACTTCAAAGAAAGTGGCGGAAAATTTGCGTTCGGATTCATAAGGTATTTCATCAATTATCTTATATTTCGAGCGGATACTTTTTGGCTCAATGCCTAACTTTTCGCTCATCCCGAGTAAAGCAACATCCATAGCATTGCCGCGGTGCTTTTCATCGCCACTTTCTTCCTTGAGAGAAGCTTCATTAGCAAGCACTGCAATTCTATTTAGTGTATAAATATTTTTTTCTTGCTCGCTATGATCTTCAGCTTTGCCGTTCTCGCTGTTCCTATCTCCGGTTATCGAGAATATTTCCCCGTTTGGCAAGAGTATCTTTTTTGCAGTTTGCTTATTGACTGTAAGTGTACCCGTTTTATCACTTGCAATAACAGTACAGCTTCCGAGACTTTCAACAGCAGTAAGCCGCCGGACCAATACGTTTCGCTTAGACATTCTTTTTGTAGCAATGGAAAGGGCAACCGTTAGCGCAACAGGCAATCCTTCGGGAATAGCTGAAACTGCAAGAGCAACAACAAAGAAAAATATAGAACCAAAATCCATCCCATTTATTCTGAGTATTACAGCAAGAATAACGCTTAGTGCTATTATGAAAATACTGATCTGTTTGATGAACCTTTCCATTCTCAAAACAAGTGGAGGTTTTGCCGAAACGGATTCCGAAACATCTTCAGCGATTTGACCTGCCTGAGTATATACACCCGTAGCAACAACTATTCCCAAACCGCTTCCTGACATAACAGTAGAGCCGGCAAATGCCATATTGGTTCGATCTGCAATTGCGGTTTCTGAGTCTAATTTGCCGGGGGTTTTCTTCACTGCAACAGATTCCCCAGTTAATAGACTCTCATCAATTGAAAGGTTGGTTGCTTCGCTTAAACGAATATCTGCTGGTACTTTTTTGCCTGATTTAAGCAGCACAATGTCTCCGGGTACCAATTCTTCCGAATCAACCTCTGTTTCACTTTTTTCTCTTTTAACGGATGCCTTAATTTTGAGCAAGCTCTGCAATGCCTCAGCACTTTTTTCGGCATTGTATTCCTGATAAGCTCCAAGTCCGCTGTTGATAATGATCACCAGCAGAATGAATATTGCGTCTTTCTCCTCACCAATAAGAATTGATGCTATGGCAGCAGCAATCAGGATAATAATAAGCGGGCTGATCACCTGATTAAAAATGATCTTCAAAAGACTTATTTTTTTACCGGATGGCAATTTATTTTCACCATAGAACTCAAGCCGATTTTCTACTTCTGATAGTGCTAATCCATCTAAGGAAGTATCAAGTTCGCTGAATACCTCAGATTCATCATAAGAATGCCAGTCTTTTTTTGCAGTAGAGGATTTATCTGGTATATTTTTCATTATTTTACTTTATTTATACTTTTTGATAACTCATATATTTATACAAATATATAAAAAAATCCCCTCCGTCCCAAATTCCGCTTAGTGGCGAGAAATATCTATCCAAAATCTATTTGGATATTTATCATGATCTATTATTACTTGGTTTGTAGGGAATATGCCTGCGTGTTTATTACATGCTAACGACCAGTTCCTAATTCCCCAGCACCACAAAAAAGAGGGGTATTCTAATTAAAATGTAACCACATTATTACAAATTAGGACCAATTAAAATGAATGAATATTGAATAGTCAATCTATAAACATTTTAATAACATACACTTAAGCTATAGTGATCTTTTATAGCAATATTGGCAGATCATTCAAATATCTTTCGCTATAACTTCGTCAATATATTGTAATATTAAGTTACTATTGTCATGTCAACTTAATAAACAACAATCAAGAATGATTGTTCTGCTTATAATACGATAAATTAATAGATCAATCATTCCTGATTGATTGACAATTAATATTTGAGATGACACTATTACAAAGCGAAATGGAAGCAAATATTTTTATAGAAATCTTGATATATTACTAATAATTATAGTAGGGCACAATGATAGATACAATTACAGTTTCAAGAAGCGAATCTAATAAAGATCGTTATTTTAATGCGTGCTTTCCGGGCAAATATATTCAGGGTGAATACGCTTTAAATAAATTGTCCTTTTTAGTAAATCTTTTAGCAACCAAGGCGTTGGTAATAGCATCTCCTACTGTTGCAAAGTCAATTTTGCCGAAATATGATTTTTTCAAAGAGGAGCTTTTTCATATCGAAAAGTTTCATGGAGAATGCTGTGAACCTGAGTTGTTTCGTTTTGCTGAAATTGTATATAGAGAAAAAATCGATATTATTATTGGTATGGGCGGTGGCAAAACGATTGACACGGCAAAAATAGTAAGCGACAGAGCAGGAATACCAGTGATCATAGTTCCTACTATTGCTTCTTCTGATGCCCCCTGCAGCGGTTGTGCTGTAATCTACACTGAAGACGGCATATTTGACTCTGTGTATTACCAAAGGATGAATCCTGAGGTGATCCTTGTTGACATTACCCTCATAGCCGAAGCGCCTGTACGTTATCTCATTGCTGGTATGGGAGATGCTCTGGCTACTTGGTTTGAAGCAAGATCCTGCGAGCGCACACAATCTGTCAATGAATGTGGCGGATATAGTACAATGACAGCGATAATGTTGGCTAAGCTGTGTTATGATACATTATTAAAATACGGACAGCAAGCAATTATTGCCTGTCAGAATAATGTCATAACTCCTGCTTTGCATCACATTGTTGAAGCTAATACATTACTAAGTGGTATAGGATTTGAAAGCGCTGGCTTAGCTGCTGCACATTCAATACATAACGGGTTGACAGCACTTCCGGAAACCAATGCTATGCTCCACGGTGAGAAAGTAGCATTTGGTGTGTTGACCAGTTTGCATCTAACGGATGCCGACCCCAGGGAAATCGAGGAAGTTTATACATTTTGCGAGGATATTGGCTTGCCAACTACTTTGAAAGATATTGGTATTGAGGATGCAAACCCCAACAGATTGATGGATGCTGCCATAAAAGCAACTGCCGAAATAGAGAGCATTCACAAAGAAGCAGGAATAATTACTCCCGAAAAAGTCTTGAATGCAATAATAGCCGCAGATGCTATGGGTTCAGCTCGAAAGCAATAATTATATGCTGATTTTTTAAAGAGATCCTAAAGCGTAGATCTGTCGTATTTCTTTTCTATCAACTTTTCTTAGTTATGGATAATTACAATTAATACTACTGTCATATCAAGTTAATAAACAACAATCAAGAATGATTGTTCTACTGAAAAAACTACTTTTAGTAGATCAATTATTCCTGATTGTTTGCCAATTAATATTTGAGATGATACTACCTTATCACGTTAAAACTCATAACCCTTACTTCACTACCTATAGTGATCTTAAGGTAATATACACCCTGTGCAAAATGAGAAACATCTATCTGCTGCTGCATACTGCCATTGATAAATATATCATCAGAATAAACTATTTCACCCTGAATGTTAGAGAGAAGAATATTTGCTTTCCCTGAGTGATCCTCTAAGGCAATATTTAATGTTGAATGAACAGGATTAGGATATATGTTCATCTTGTTACTTGTATTATCATTGGTTCCTAAGTAATGATCTTCGAGCACATATACTTTTTTCATTTTCTGATATGAGGCATCCATCGGAGAGCAAACAAAAAGTAATTTATCATGATAAAGCATGGCATCAGCTTTACCTTCTATTTCAACTCTATCTTCTACTATATAATGACTCCCATATTTATATAAGAATGA
>CAYQTZ010000052.1:0-1461 GCA_964420565.1 uncultured Hyphomicrobiales bacterium | reverse complement strand
GTCAAAAATGGTTTCTCTTGGACCGTCATAACCTGAAGATTCTATTTTAATTCTGTCATATATTGAATTATCCTCAACTATAACTATTTCGTGAGAACCGTTCATGGTGGCAGCAAAACCTATTCCAATATAAGTTAAAGTATGGCCTGTATCCCCAATCTCTGTTGTTTGAACATCTCCAAACTTGCCATCTTTAAATGTAGTTACCATTAATGTTGAATTATATTCTCCGAACTGACCTTCGTTCAAAATGCCGATTATCAAACCGTTCGGATCGTCAACAACAGCGACTTGCTGAACAGCAGGACCAGCAGCTATTTCGTCTATCACTTTGTAAGTATTTTTATCGAAAGCATAGACCATGTCATCAAGATCATCTGTTTGTCCGGCAACGAAGATTACATCACCATAAACTGTTACAGATGAAGGATTAATAGAAATAAACCCGTCTTCTATCAGGGAGTAGTCATTCAGATCATATACGGAGACTTTACCCTGCTTCACAATTTCATAATTTTCGTCATAGACTGGCGCAAAAGGAAGATATATCCTACCTGATTTTATATCAATGCCTGGAAGAAGTTCAAAAGTAGTAAAATACCCATCGTCAAATTCTTTTACTTTTTCATAGTTTATTTCTTTGTTCTCTGACACAGTGAATTTCCACCATGAGGGCTTTTCTTCACCTGATCCTTCGTCATAATAGCCATCAAAGTTAATGTCATTACCGTTACAGAACACATGGTATTCGGCATTGTCAGGATCAACAAGTATCCGCATTGGTTGTGAGCCAAGCTCAAATTGACTTATGATCTCAAAATCGCAGGCGAAAGCACTTTTTGCAGAAAATAGCATTACAAAAGCAAACACTAAGGGAAGAAAACGTTTCATAAGGCACCTCAAATAATAATTGATAAAATTCTAATGAGGTTGTGAATGCGGGAGTCCTTACATAAAACAATTAATAAGAGCCAAAAGCATTTCCTTACCTCATTGCATCCGTTGCCGCGGATGTCATATTTAATTAAATAAATCAATGAGCGCTGCAGGCAGGTCTTCTGACTTCGGTATCAACCATACTTTTCGCCTTCCCACTAAACCAATAGCAGTGGCTACGTTGGGTAAAGACCAACAGAATAAAAAATATGTCCTCCATTACAGCGGCGCAACCGTGCCGGATTTTCACCGGCTTCCCAAATACCAATTACGGTTTTTATAACCTGCAACGATTCAAAACAAATATAGTAATATTTTTAATAATATCAAAATAATTGATAACACATCATATAGTTAACTATTAAGAGCAAATAAAAACCTCAGAATTGATCCCTTGCTAAGCCTTATCTTTCTGGGGGCTGGGGAATTAAGAATTAAATCGGTTATATTTAATGTAAACACCCCTCGATCCCATATGCGTTAACTTAAGCAAAATTTTTCAAGTTGCCTTTTCCTCACTCTTGG
>CAYQTZ010000051.1:6963-11796 GCA_964420565.1 uncultured Hyphomicrobiales bacterium | reverse complement strand
ATTTAACTGATGCAATATCTGCAAATTATTGCAATAGAGTATCGCTTATGTAATTAAATTTTACAAATTCAATTTTTATTAATATATTAAATAGTTTTAATTTTGAGTAATAAATATTTCGGATAATATATGCCTAATATAATACAGATTGATAAAGTTCAGAAAGGTATGGTGCTTGCCGAGCCGATTGTTAATAGTTTCGGTCAGACTTTAATTAGTTCGGGCATAGAGATCAAAGATAACCATATCAGAGTGCTTAAAACCTGGAACGTAAGATCTGTTATAGTAAAAGAGGACGAAAACGAAGAGGAAGTAGAGATCACTAAAGAAATGATATTATTAGCTCAGAAGAAATTATCGGAGAGAGTACTATGGAACCCCCGCACGGAAGAGGAAAAGGATTTATACAAAGCTGTAGTTACATATTATGCAAAAAATTTATCAGAAAAGATGCAAGAGGAATAGATGGAAATAGTTGATAAATTACTCAAAGGAGTTGATGATTTTCCAACATTGCCGACAATTTATTCTACATTGTGTGATGTAATGGCTAATCCTCTATCTACCGCAAATCATGCTGCTGACGTTATTTTACGCGATCAGGCATCGGCGCTCAAAGTTTTGAAAACTGCTAACTCCTCTATTTATGGCTTTCGGGGCAGAATAGATACCATTTCACAAGCCATTTTTTATATTGGATTTGATGAAGTGAAAAATTTAGTGCTTGCATTATCAATTATTGATCTATTCCATAAATCTTCTTTGATTGAGAATCTGAACCCTGTAGAATTGTGGAAACACTCCATTGCCGTAGGTGTAGCCACAAGGATAATCGGAGTAAATATTAGAGCAGATAGAATTGAAAATTACTTTTTAGCAGGCATACTTCACGATATTGGCAAACTGCTTTTCATTCGCAATATGGAAGAGGAGTATAATCAAACTATCAATTATGCTTTTGAGAAAATGATCACAATCCGCGAAGCTGAAGCTGAAGTACTTGGTATGACACATACAGTTGCCGGCGAGCTAATAGCTGAGAAATGGAAACTGCCGCTGTCTATTCGCAATGCTATACGTCATCATTATATTGGTATCGTTAATGGTATGCCCGATAAACTTGCAGCATCTGTTCATATTGCAAATCTTTTATGTCAAATGCTAATGCTGGGAGAATCAGGGCATAAAATTGTGAAAGAACCCAATATAGAAGTCTGGAGATATCTTGATCTGCCGAAGAATATTTTTTCTAACATTATTCCGAAGCTATTAGCTGATTACGAAGAATCTTTAACACTTTTCCAATTAAAATAATCAAAAATGAATGAAATAAAATCAAATAGTGATACTAACTGGCGGGATTTTTTCAATACAATCGAAGAAAGTCTAACTCTTCATAAAAGCTATGAGCATATTTCTGATATTATCAATCAGGGATTGATGGCTTTTCTGAAGTATCCTAAAACAGAAAGCTGTTCATTGTTCTTATTAAATAATGAAACTTTTGAATTTGACTATAAGACTACCGCACCTTATGGTGTGGAAATTGATGCCGACTTTTTATATAATAAAACAATAGATAACGGAATACTTGGGGAATCAATCAATGCCAAATTCCCTAAATACACAAATATTACAATAGATAACAAATTGAAGTCTTTAATGGTGGTGCCACTTGTTGTGCCTTCTAAAGTATTTGGTGTTGTAATATTAGTAATAAATGGCTCACAGTTAGCAGCCGAGAAATTTTTGCAGCGGCTCGCAATGCTTCACGGAGGAATCTTTGGGAACTCTTTGGAAACTAATCGTTTATTCAAGAAACTCAAAAAGGTGGAATCCCTTCTTGAACAAAGGATCGCCGTTCGCACTATGGGGCTGTCTCAAAGCAAAAGAGAGCTGCAGGCAATACTAAACTCTGTGCAGACTGGAATTTTAGTGATAAATTCAAAATCAAACGAAATTATTACAGCGAACCCTATAGCAGCAGAGATACTAAAAGAAAATCAGGACTCTTTGATAGGCAAAAATAGCAAGGACATTTTTGGAAGATCTGTTGACGAACAGCATAATTTAGATACTAATATTATGTTCTCTCGCAACTTTGAATCTATGGTCATCCGCTCAGACGGCGACAGGATACCTATACTGAGAACTATATCCCACATATTTCTCGGGAACGACAAATTCCGTATAGAAAGTTTCATTGATATAACAGATCGCAAAAGAATAGAGGAATCGCTGAAGCAAGCCAATGAATTGCTTGAGCTTAAAGTACAGGAACGCACAGAAGACCTTCAGCTATTAGTGCATAAACTTAAAATCGAGATAGCAGAAAGAGAAAGAGCAGAGTCGGAAATGCGTAAACTGCTCGAAAAAGAAAAAGAACTGAATGAATTGAAAACCAGATTCGTTTCTATGGTTTCCCACGAATTCAGAACGCCTTTGACCATCATACGCTCTTCGGCTCAGATCATTCAGAAATACAAAGATAAATTGGATGTAACGAAAGAAAGGGATTACTTAGACAGAATACTTACCACAGTAGATATGATGACTGATATTCTCGAAAATGTGCTATTCATCGGGAAATCAGATTCTGAGAAAATCAGATTTAATCCCGTACCAATCAATATCGTAGAATTCTGCATTGGTATTATTAACGATATTAATATGGTGAACCAGACTTTTGATGAAATAGTCTTTCACAATAATGCAAAAAAAGAGACTGTTGTTGCCGACGAAACTTTGCTTAGACATATTCTCATCAATTTACTCTCAAATGCCATAAAATATAATGTAAATAAAAAGATCATTGACTTTACTTTAAATACAGACGACGAGGGCACTGAATTTATAATCAAAGATCGTGGGATTGGTATCCCCCGCGAAGACCAGAAAAGAATATTTGAGCCATTCCACCGTTCAGAAAATGTAGGCACTATATCGGGTACTGGCCTTGGGATGTCAGTTGTTCTCCGCTCTGTTGAGCTGCATCAGGGAAGAATAAACTTCTCAAGTCAGGAGCACAAAGGAACTACTTTTAAAGTAGCAATACCTCCTCTAAACACAAGGGAATAAAATAATGAAAAAAATATTAATAGTTGAGGACGAACAAAGAATAAGAGAAGATATCGCTTTGTCACTCGGTATGAATAATTATGAAACTTTTGAAGCTGAAAACGGCATAGAAGCCATAAAAATAGCTCAGGATAATCTGCCATCTTTGATAATTTCCGATATTATGATGCCTAAAATGAATGGCTATGAATTGCTGTTAACTTTACAGCAAGATGAGCTCACGGCATCCATCCCTTTTCTCTTTCTATCTGCCAAAACCGATAGATCAGACGTTAGAAAAGGCATGAATCTCGGTGCTGATGATTATATTACTAAGCCATTTGATATAGAAGATCTTATGGTTGCAGTCGAAGCCAGATTAAAAAAACGAGAGCTTGCCGAAAAGCAATACCAAAAAAGATTCGAAGAGCTTCGCTCAAGCATACGCAGTATCTTGCCTCATGAAATCAGGACACCGCTGAACGCTATTATGGGCTTTACTGATTTTATCTTGAAAAATCCCGATAACAGTTTCGAAAACATCGAAGAAATGCTTTCCAGAGTTTATGCCTCAGCTAAAAGATTGAACACATTATTCGAAAATTATCTCATATATGCTAATCTTGAGATAATGGCTACTAACCAAACAGAAACTGAAAAACTGATAGAAAGTAAGACATTTTTCGTTAAAAACATTATTTATGATATTGCAATGTATAAAGCAGAGGTTTTCAAAAGGAAAGGCGATCTGGAAATTGAACTTGTGGACGCTGCTATTAAAGTATCTAATGAATTTTTCGTTAAATCATTGGAAGAGCTAATTGATAATGCCTTTAAGTTCTCTCAGGTCAACTCTTATGTTATTATCAAATCACGAATCGAAGAGCAATATTATGTAATTGATATAAAAGATCAGGGCAGGGGATTCAGCGATGAGCAGTTAAGCTCGCTCGGAGCATACATTCAATTCGACAGGAAAATATACGAAAATCAGGGTTCAGGTATCGGACTTACAATATCAAAACGCATAGCCGACTTACATCAGGGGTATTTAGATATTATTCCACATGATAGCGGAACTACTGTTCGATTAAAATTTCTTTTAGATTAAATTCATTTCGATAAATATGCTTCTTCTAATAAGGTAAGAAGACCATTGCAAAATCGAAGAAAATCCCCCTTTGTTCCCCTTTTCCCGACAAGTCGGGATCTTCGATAAAAAAGAGGGATTTTATCTTACTTCCCCGCTTGGTAAGAGGGGGAGGTTAAAATATTATATTTCAATGGGTTACTCCCTCTCTTAAAAATTAAGGGAGGGTCGGGGAGGGATCAGTTTTTGGACTTTTGCAATGGTCTTGTAAGTAAAATTTCTTGAATATTTACTTGCTATATTCTATATTTTATCGTATAATTAATAAAATTTCGCAGGCACTTTTACGCCTGATTATAATATAATTGAAAGTTTCATATATCCATTAGGGAAAAGATATGGTAATTTATGATTTTGGCATAAAAACCGATGAATTGAATATGCATAATATTTCGGAGGATCAATTCCTTCAGCAAATGAAATTCTTTGTTGATGGCATTCCATATTTACAGATCGAGAAACCAGCAACACTCGGTGATGGCATCTTTGTAATCCCCAAAGAGAAGTACGAGCATTACCTGGTCTTGCATAAAATAGCTTGCAAAAAGGGTAGGTTCATTAAATTTGTGCCAGCATCAGGCGCTGCCTCCAGATCGGCCATGGGCACGGAATTTCGGGCTCATGGA
>CAYQTZ010000051.1:0-6953 GCA_964420565.1 uncultured Hyphomicrobiales bacterium | reverse complement strand
GCTGAAAACAGCGAAATAAACATTGAATTGCTTAAAGAAAAAGCCCCCGATGACGAAAATTATGCTGTTACGCTTAAGTTTATAGATAATCTGGAGAATTTTGCATTTTTCGATAATCTTAAAGAAACCCTTAGTAAAAATGCGATGTCCTATGAATCATTAATATTGGAAAATGATTATCGGTCGATAATGGAATATGTCTTAACCGACAAAGGGCTTGATCTGACCAATATGCCCAAAGGGCTTATAGAGTTCCACAAATATGAAGGCTATACCAGAACGCCTTTCGAGGAACATATTATTGAAGCAATAGAATACGTAAAAGATGCTGATAATAAAGTCAGGATACATTTTACTGTAGCCGAGGAGCATCAAAATAAAATTGAAGATCACATCAATGAATTTATTAAGGATCAGGATAAAGAAATTGATTTTAAGATAAGTTTTTCTAATCAAAAGAGATCAGCTGATACAATAGCCGTAACACCCGACAATAAGCCATTCAGGAATGACGATGGTTCTTTGCTGTTTCGCCCGGGAGGCCACGGGGCGCTCATAGAAAACTTAAACGATATAGATACTGACTATGTTTTCATTAAAAATATTGACAATGTTGTGCCAGATTCTAAGAAAGATGATACTTATCTTTACAAAAAATTGCTCGCTGGCTATCTAACAGAAATCCAAAAGCACTGCTTTTATTATGCATCAAATCTCGAAAACGATATTACTGATCTCGGTTATATACTCGAGGCGGCTGGTTTCTGTACAAATATGTTTTCCATAGTATTGCCTGAAGGTTTCAACAGAATGACATTACAGGAAAAAAGATTGTTTATTTTTTCTAAACTGAATCGGCCCATTCGGGTCTGCGGTATGGTCAGGAATGAAGGCGAACCAGGCGGTGGACCTTTCTTTGTAAAGCAGCAGGACGGTTCTGCTTCACTCCAGATAGTTGAGAAATCTCAGATAAATACCGACGATGAAAACCAGAATAGCAAAATACAGAACTCAACTCACTTTAATCCTGTTGATCTTGTCTGTGGGCTGAATAACTTCAAAGGCGAAAAATTCAATCTGATGGAATATGTGGATAAAAAGACAGGCTTTATTTCTAAAAAATCTAAAGATGGCAGAGAGCTGAAAGCTTTAGAGCTGCCGGGATTATGGAATGGCGCTATGGCTTACTGGAATACAGTTTTTGTAGAAGTGCCAATAAGCACATTCAGCCCGGTAAAAGTAGTCAACGATCTGCTTCGTAACGAACATCAATGTTAAATAAATAATATATTCTGAGGTATTTATGCCAACTAAAAATAAATCTGTATTTTTCACCGAAGCCTTTGCCAAGGGAGACAACTCCATAGAAAGCAGAATTGCATTTTATTTAGAAAATATCCTCGTAATAAATCCTAATAATGCTACTGTCGCTGACTATTACAGAGCTTTAGCTTATTCAGTGAAAGAGCGATTGAACAGAAACTGGATGATAATTCAGGATAAATACGAGAGAACTGATACAAAAATGGTGAACTATCTATCATTAGAGTATCTGATGGGGAGAGTACTGACAAACGCTCTAATTAATATGGGCTTATATAAAGACTACAAAAAAATAATGGATAAGACCGGACAAAAGCTTGATGATATCTTAAATCATGAAGAGGATATCGCTCTCGGCAATGGCGGGCTTGGACGCTTGGCAGCATGTTTTATGGATTCTATGGCGACGATGAAACTCCCGGCTTTTGGGTATGGTCTGAGATACGAATTTGGAAGTTTTAAGCAAAATATTATTAATGGCTATCAGGTGGAGCAGCCTAATAATTGGCTTACTTACGGGAATCCATGGGAGGTGATCAAACCTGACACTAACTATAGAGTAAGACTTTTCGGCGAGTCGAAACCGTATTATAGAGATAACGGCGATCTTGCTTTTTCATGGGAGAATACTTATGACGTATTGGCTATAGCTTATGATCTGCCAATACCCGGATATGCAAATGACATAGTGAATACTTTGCGGCTTTGGCAGGCGAAATCTTCAGATGAATTTAATTTCCTTGACTTTCACAAAGGGTATTATTACAAAGCTATTCAGGGCAAAACGCACTCAGAAATGATATCTAAGATGCTTTATCCGAATGATAACATGGAATCCGGCAGGGAGTTGCGTCTTAAGCAGCAATACTTCTTTGTTTCTGCTACATTACAGGATATAATAGTTCGCTACAGAAAAAATAACAACGACTTTAATAAATTTCACCTCCTCAATGCTATACAACTTAACGATACTCATCCGGCTCTTGCAATTCCTGAGTTGATACGCATTTTGATAGACGAAATTGGAATGCCATGGGAAACTGCATGGGATATAGCTTACAGAACTTTTTCTTACACCAATCACACTATACTTAGCGAAGCTCTGGAAAAATGGGATGTCTCTCTTTTCAAATCCTTGCTGCCAAGACATAAACAAATAATTGATGAAATCAATCATCGTTTCCTCGATAATGTGAAAAAATATTTCACTCGAGATGAGATCGTAATAAGAGATTTATCAGTCTATCAGGAAAAAAGCAAAAAGAAAATTCGAATGGCTAATCTCTCTCTGATATGTTCACACAAGATCAATGGAGTAGCCGAACAGCATACAGAAATTTTGAAGAATCGGATATTTAAAAATTTCCACGAATTTGATCCTCAGAAATTCATCAGTATTACGAATGGAGTTGCCCAAAGAAGATGGCTGCTCGAAGCAAATCCATTGCTTTCGGGAGTTATTACCAAAAGAATTGGTGATGGATGGATCACGGACCTTTCACAACTGAAAAAATTAGAGGACTATGCTGAGGATAGAACATTTGTCGAGGAGTTCCGCAAATCCCGTATGGCTAATAAGGAACGTCTGGCAGAGTATATTGAGAATACAAATGGGATAGAAGTTGATCCAAATACCATATTTGACGTACAAATAAAAAGAATCCACGAATATAAAAGACAGCTTCTGAACGTTTTGCACATAGTAACTCATTACAACAGATTAAAGGATAACCCAAGAAAGTATTACCTGCCGCGCACTATGATCTTTGCAGGTAAAGCTGCACCAAGTTACTATCCTGCTAAAGTTATCATTAAATTGATTAATGCCGTTGCTAACGAAGTGAACAATGATCCAAAAACAAACAATAAATTGAAAGTAGTATTTCTAAAAGATTATTCTGTTTCTTTAGCTGAAATGATAATTCCGGCGGCAGATGTCTCTGAGCAAATATCTACAGCAGGCTTTGAGGCTTCAGGCACTAGCAATATGAAGATGATGCTTAACGGTGCAGTTACTATTGGAACATTAGACGGAGCTAATATTGAAATCATGAAAGAAGTTGGTAAAGATAACATATTCACTTTCGGTATGAACGCCGAAGAAATATTTCTTTTAAAAAAATCCGGATATAACCCATATACTTATTATGAAAGAAACTTAGAGCTGAAGAAACTATTAGATATGATTAAAAATAATTATTTTTCGCAATCTGAGCCAGGTATTTTCAACAATTTGATCGATTGCTTAATTTACCGAAAAGATGATTATATGCTACTTGCAGATTACGATACATATATCAAAAAGCAGGAAGAACTAAATGACTGCTATAAGGATCAATCTCGATGGTCGAAAATGGCTATACTGAATATAGCACGCAGCGGGTATTTTTCCAGCGACCGTTCAGTAATGGAATATGCTAAAAAGATATGGGGTTTGGGTGTCTGAATTAATTTTTTAATTTTTAATCATAAAGAACGTGCAAAAATCTAATAAGAATATATCGGAAATGTTTAATGCCATAGCGCACAGGTATGATCTGCTTAACCATCTGCTATCTGCCAACTTAGACAAGCTGTGGCGAAAAACAGCCATCAAACAGATCGTCCCAGCGGCAAATATCAAAATACTTGACATTGCTACAGGTACCGGCGACCTCGCCTTCGAGGCAGTTAGAATAAATCCCTCAAAGATAATAGGAGTTGATATTGCGGAGAATATGCTTGAAATTGCCCGCAAGAAAGCCGAACAGAGAAACCTGTCGTCATTGATCTCTTTCCAATTAGCAGCATCCGAAAATCTACCATTTGATAGCGAACAATTTGACTACATAACAGTTGCATTTGGTGTTAGGAATTTTGAGGATTTAGAAAAAGGTTTGGGCGAGATGCTCCGTGTGCTGAAGCCCGGAGGCAAAGCGATAATATTAGAATTCTCGAAACCTGATAATTCCTTTATACTTACTTTATATTATTTTTATTTTAAGCGCATTCTGCCGCTTGTAGGTAAGTTAGTTTCTAAAAGTTCCTTTGCATATACTTATCTGCCTAATTCTGTGGAAGAATTTCCTTATGGCAGAAGCTTCCTGAGTATTATGGAAAACGTAGGATTCACAAAGACAGATTATATAAAGCAGACATTTGGCATAGCCAGTATTTACTATGGATACAAAGAAAAGTAAATACGCACACTATTCATAAGCATAGATGTCCGGAAGCTGGCGACCCTGCTCGTCATAGTCAAGACCATAACCAATAACGAAAACCGGTGGGATCTCTTTTGCAATGTATTTCACGCGAATGTCCATTTCACGTTTGTCCGGTTTGGATAAGAAAGAAGCTGCCTCTAAAGAAGCTGGCTCATATTCTTTGAGACGTTGCATTACCACCTGTAAGGTTCTTCCTGAATCTACTATATCTTCTATCAGCAAAACGTCTTTATCTTTAATATCAAACTCAGGTATCGAAATATTTACTTTGCCCGAGCTTTGCATTTCAGCACCATAGCTACTGGTCCTGATACTTTCTAACCGGCAATCCAGCTTAAGTTGTCGCAATAGATCAGTTCCAAAAAAAATAGCCCCTTTTAATATCAGAATACATACAAGCGATTTGCCTGAGTAATCCTTATTGATCCTATCAGCCATTTCTGCAACTAATTTGCTTATTGTCTCCGCTGTCATAAAAAGGGAGAACTCTTTTCCGTTGATAATATAATTATTTCCGTGTTTGGTCATGATCATTTTCTCAAGTATTCTACAACTTTTTCTGCAGCATTTTTAGCGGCACCGCATTCGCCGAGCATATCTCTAATAGCTGTAAATTGCGATTGGATGAAATCATATTTCATATCATTACTAAGTATCGAATCAATTTGTCCGAAAATAAGATATTTGTGCGCATCATTTTGTATTAATTCTTTGACGACTTCCTTCCTTGTTAGGATATTGACTATTGAGAGATTGGAAAGATTTACAAGGTTTTTCCCCAGATAATATGACAGCAATGAGGTAAGATAGATCATTACAAAAGGCATCCCACATAAAGCAGCTTCCAGATTCGACGTTCCGGTTTTTACAATGCCAACTTTTGCCGTTTTCATCAGCTCTCGTGCATTATCCCAGAGATCGCAATCTTTAATATCTTTTATGAATGGAGTGTACAAATCATCGGAAATACTTGAAGCTTTTGCAATACCAAATCGGTAATCTGGGTACTTCTCTTTAATTAGTGGGATAGTATCCATAATTACGGGGAGTATTCGCAGCACTTCCTGCTTGCGGCTTCCAGGCAGTAGAGCGATCAGATCGTCTCTTTCGTCGGCAGATGGTATCTTATCAGGGATTTCCGGATCATCAAGCAAAGGATGCCCAACGTAGTGAGTTTTTATATCAAATTGGTCAAAAAAATCAGTTTCAAAAGGGAATACGGTCAGCAGGCAGTCAACTTTTTCTTTAAGGCCTTTAGCTCGGTTCTTACCCCAAGCCCAAAGCTGTGGAGCAATATAATACACTACTTGCACATGATGCTTTTTAGCAGTATCAGCAAGCCGCAAGTTGAAGCCGGGGAAATCAATGGGTAGGAAAAGATCAATCTGACCGGAAGCAATGATCTTTGAGCATTTATTTAAAAATTTGCGGAAAAAGAAGTATTTTTTTGCTACCTCCCAAAAACCGACTACAGAAATCTGCTCTAATGGTATAATACTTTGCAAACCTTCATTTATCATAGCCTTACCACCAAAGCCAATAAACTTGACATGGGGCATCAGCGCTTTGATCTCTTTCATTAAGCGAGAACCATGCAAATCGCCAGATGGGTCGCCTGCAGATATGAATATATGTTTCAATATGAAATATAAGTATTACTAAATATGTCAGATTTTCTTTGTACCAAAAATTAAACTATTGTCAAATTCAGTTTTTTCTACGATAATATCATTGAACCAACCTTCGCGGAGCATTATCCACATATCTGTTTCAGTGAAGGAATCGCCGCCATCAGTATTAACCATCATATTCAAAGAAAACAAAACATTGAATTGGGGAGAGGTCCTTTCGTCTTCAACCAGAAGCTCCTGAACTACGATCCTGCCACCGATATTCATTGACTCATAAACTTTTTTGAGTAGTTTGATATTGTCCATAATAGAAAAATTCTCAAGAACGAAGGACACAAATACCAAATCGTAATTATTGCCAATATTATCTTTGAAAAAATCGCCTGCAATAGTTTCCACTCTATTCTCGAAACCCTCTGCTTCCATATAATCTCTGGCAATGGGAATAATCTCAGGCATTTCAAAAAGCACTACACGCATATCCGGTTTGGCTTTAAGAAATTCCATAGAGTAAGCACCAGTACCTCCACCTAAATCTAAAACTTTGTTAACCTTAGAAAAATCAATCTGTTTAACGACATAAGAGGCTTGCATATTTCCCCGCCAGTGCATATATCGAAGGAAAGCGTTCATCCTGTCGGTATCCAGATAATTATACAAAGAGGGAGTAACTGGCTTGCCGTTGATAACTACGTTAATAAGACTATCCCAGGCGTTCATCAAATAATAAATATGCTGAAGCCCTCCCATATAGCCGGGTTTGCCTTTTACTAAATAGTCTTTTGCTTTTGTA
>CAYQTZ010000050.1:0-11809 GCA_964420565.1 uncultured Hyphomicrobiales bacterium | reverse complement strand
ATATTTTTTGATTTTCATATTTATAAATTGAGATTTACTGCAATCTTAGTAGAAAAAATGATTTGTTCTGATTTGAAAAACCATTAAATTTATTTTTGTTGCTACTTTGCGTTATAAGATTTTAATATTCTGCAAAAGAATTTCCGGCGCTTAATCTTGTGCCAGTTGATATATAACTATATGTAATTCCAAAAAAGATATTTTCAAAGAACTCCTTTTTGATCTCCCCGGAAAAGTAATAGTATGGCGGAAATTCACCTGTTTCAGTGAGACGAAATTTATTAACATAGAAAAAATCAGTATTGTAATTCTTTACATAGATCTTTAAGCTCTCCAGAGAATAATTCCCAATACCAGAGCTAAATGATATTTTGATATCACTTTCCTGACTGCTTGCAACATTATATAAAAATGTTATTAAAAATAAAAAAGAGATGATTTTCTTCATTGCTAATACTCAATCCTTTGTTTAACACCATAAGAATATAAATATGAATCCATAAATGCAACAGTTTCATACGCTACAAAAGTGGAATATTTTAGCTCCATTGTATTCAGATCATAGATAAGGCATTTGTAATTCTTGAACAATGCAATATGATTGTTGGTAAAATCAATATCTAAAATCTTATCGCAATCTGTAGATACCGAAGCTTTTTGATTCATATTTTTATCATAAACACTTAAAATGCCATTATTCAAAACCACAAAATCATCAGAATTTGGTATGAACTTAAAATCTGATAATAGCAGATCAACCTCAATAGAATTGACTTCATTGACATTGCCATCATTGTCCAATTCATAGAGAATGATTCTTTCGCTTTTTACATCTCTTGCTAAAATACGGCTTCCGTCATTAGATATCCCAACGAAATCAATATATTTCGTTGTATCTGCGTATATAACTTCATCACTTACAACATCAAAAACTTTAAATGATCTTTCATCTTGATACTCAGGGTTATATTGAGAAATGATTAGAATACCATTATTTGAAACAGATAACTTATGGGATTTTTTATTTGAATTATAAATACTTAGAGATTCATTCAATGATTTATAAGAATACTTTTCAAAATCAGGAATAACTATATCAACAAGAGCAGAGAGGATGCAAAATTCTCCGTCTTCTGATAAAGCAATATTCCTTATATAGTTGTCAGCCCATATTCCATCAGAAGAGCTTGCATTTAATTGCCTTCTATATATCGTCTTTTCGTCATCATAATAGAAAGTCTTTGAATTGTCATAAGTATGAAGTAAACTACTAAATCTCCAGATTGGAAAAACCTTTTCTGGATCATTCGATGAGTGAAAAGAACATACGGATGTTCTTGGAAGTGATTTTAAGGAGTCATTAGGAAGAATTTTAAAATAAATAAAATTTTCAGAATCCCTATTTCTAATTAACCCTAAATCAACAACTGTTGAAGTATGATCGGGATTTGATGTTGTGTATATGGTTTGATTTGATGAGCCAGTTCTATATTGTATTTCATATTTACCAAAATTCTCTAATGAAAATGGTGTACTCCACTTAATTTCATATCTGATATGGTCATATTCTTTGCATTCAACTTTTTGCTCATGCACGAACTTCTGGATATTTGATCTTATATAAAGATTTGAATCAAGGTAGAAGTCGTGTTGTTTATAATATGCAAATACTTGAAACAGTGCCTCGCCGCATAAAAAATCTTTATAAACGTAGCTACATTCATCTTCGGGATAAAACCTCTTGATCAAGAGATTATTATCATAAAGGTCATAATACATTAAAGCAGGATGGTCTATCTGATCCCATGATAATTCTATGTTATGTTGATCGATCTTTAAGTCATTTAGTTTGAATGAATTTGGAAAAAGTTCATAATTCAGCACCCATGATTTATTAGTAACAATTGGATCTAATAGTTCACGAAAAACACTATTCTTAACATTATATTTTATTTCCATTTCAAGCAATTCAGTTCCTTTTTGAACATCAACACCAAAACTGAAATTCCCGTTATTACTTTTACTTGAATAAATTTTTTTGCCGTTTAGCTGAAAGCTAATTCGTGTATCATCATAAGCACCTATATCAATTGAAAAACTGATATTCAACCGATAATTGTTATAAGGAAAGTGATAAATATTCAGAGTATCGAGCGAGTCAATTCTTGTTTTGTCCGAAAGAAAAACACCATATCCGCCTGGTTCTTCTACATTAATATTAAATGGTTCAATGCCGGTTGGCTCGTAGGTGCATGATAGACTGATGAATATTAAGATCGCAAGTGTGAGTGCTTTTTTCATTTAATTATGCTTGATTATAAAACAATAGACAAATCCATTTTCAAAACCAGAAAATACTAATTATTTTAATGATAGCCAAACAAAAGCAGGAAAATATTTTTCGGATATTTGTAATTTGATTCCTTATCACTAATGTCAATGCAGATTAAATTGAGTGGTTTTTCAAATATTCCACTAAAAAATTGTAGCCAAGAAAGTAGAATAATTAAATATTTGAAAGATGTTTTTTTAGTTTTTTGTCAAAAGTAAAAACTTCCTGATCATTATACTTTTTATAAGCACAAATGAAACAATCAATAATATGTAAATTGCTATGTCTATATTTAGAAAGACTATACTTAACAAATTCTTCGTTTGTTACTATAATATTCTTTTGTTCAATAAAATTAACCAAATTTTTAGATATTTCATTCCTATCAGTATCATAAACTCGATTTAAGACGAATACAGTTTCGGCAAGTATTTCTAAAGGGATCAAAGTTTTATTATATTAGAATTATGTTCTCTACTTTTTCTGCTTGTTCAGGTAAATCGTCAATTAAAAATCTCAGAATGGCGTTTGTATCAAGAATCATATTTATCCCTAACGGCTAATTCCATGCTTTTTTTCATCTTTTATTTTGCTAATGTCAGCATATTTATTAAAAACCCCTCTTAGTCTTTTAATTTTATTGGAGCAAGGAGTTGTGAAGCTTTACAGTCGAGAAACGCCCATGCGATTGCGAACTGTAAATGAACCATTCGTTCAGCTTAAATGTCCATTTGTCTTTCGTGTCAATATTGTTATAAATAGCAAGGACTTTGCTGTAATGCGTCGAGCCCGATAGGGTGTGGAGCGTGGTGCTGGGGTTTGGAAATGACAATTCGCACCTCCTACTCCTTGCCGATGAAAATCTGCCGCTCTCCACTTCCAATTTATTAAAGAACGGCGCGTAAGGGTTCGAAATCCATCTAACTAATAATACTATAATTACCAGCGCCTTCATCTCTGATCGCTGCCCTTACATTGCCGATATTTTCATATATTTTATAATGTTTCAACCATTCTTCGTTAGCACCAGCATTCTCATCATATTTGAACGTCATCAAAGGCGACGAAACTGAGCCATAGGTGTTGTATTCCGGGGAAATAAGGAAAGCATTTGGTGGATCGTTATTAACGCACTGGCTACGCAAATAAAGCTTCGCCTTAACGTCATAATTGGGCTAAATCAAAAAAAATATTTGCATAATAGACATATCTTTCTCAAATTTGAAGATTTATTGAATTAAGAGAAATATATATGTTCCCGATAGCGAAATTATTGAAAATGAATAAGCCATTTATTCTGGCATCAAAATCCCCGAGGCGTAAAACCCTTCTTGAGCAGCTTGGTTTTGAATTCAGCGTTAAGCCAGCTTCCATTGATGAGAATAATATCCCAATGGATACCGCTCCCGCTGAATATGTGATGGAGCTCTCTTCAAGAAAAGCCAGAAAAGTAGCTTCTCTAATTAAAGAAGATTCCGTCATACTTGGCTCTGATACAATCGTTGTGTTAAAAGGTAAAATAATCAATAAACCGCATAGCAAGGATCATGCATTCGAAATGCTCAGTATGCTTAGCGGCAATACTCATAAAGTCTTTACGGGTATCACTCTGATAGATTCAGGAAAAAAAAATATGCTCACTGACTTTGCTGAAACAGATGTTACCTTCCGTAAGCTCGATGATGATGAGATCCTGGCATATATCGAGACTGGTTCGCCAATGGACAAAGCCGGCGCTTATGGCATACAGGATGACTTTGGTGCTGTGTTTGTTAGTCATATAGTTGGGTGCTATTATAATATTGTTGGCTTGCCTTTAGAGAGATTATATGTAACATTGAAAAAATTAATGTATGAAAAATAGTACAAGAATAGATATTAATACATGGGTATTGCTTTTGCCATGGCTGATCACTTTTATCGTGTTCTGGCTTTATCCTTTGATCTATGCTGCATATCTGAGCTTGACAGAATATGCAACACTTACTGGCGAGGCAACTTTCATCGGCTTTGATAATTATACAATGATGCTTCAGGATGATCTATTCTGGACGGCTCTTAGCAATACAGCAATTTTTACTCTCGGCACTGTGCCTGCTACTACCGCATTAGCTCTTTTGTTCGCCACATTGATAAACAGAAAGATGACCCGCTTCAAAGAATTTTTCCGCGTTTCATATTTTATGCCGTCTGTAACGTCTTTGGTAGTTGTTGCGTTGATCTTCACGAATCTATATTCTAAGGACGGTTATATTTTAGCAATTTCGGATATGTTAGGCCTGCCTTTCCCCGAAAGAGGCTTTTTACAGGAGCCGGCAACTGCTCTGGTTTCTATTATGGCGATGGATGTGTGGATGGCTGTTGGATATTATATGATACTATTTCTGGCAGGGATGCAAACTATATCGAAGGACCTATACGACTCCGCAAAACTCGCTGGTGCCTCTGCATGGCAGGAGTTCAAAAGTATTACATTACCTATGCTTCGCCCTACATTACTGTTTGTAATTGTGATCAATTCCATTAAATCATTTCAGGTATTTATTGAGATATTTGTGATGACCAAAGGAGGCCCTATGGATTCAACCATGACTTTAGTCTATTTGGTATTCGTCAATGCTTTTGAGAAAAGCGATATGATGGGTTATGCTGCTGCGGTGGCTTATGTTGTTTTCATAATATTGTTGATTTTCTCGTTTATTCAAGTTAAATTGTTAAAACCTAAGACATAATTGAAAAATAAGGACTAAAAAAATGAAACCTTTAAAAGTAGCAATTCTGTGGCATTTTCATCAGCCATATTACAAAAAAGATAACGAATTTATTTTGCCTTGGGTGCGATTGCATGGGGCAAAGGATTATTGGGACTTACCGGAGCTTTTCCATAAATTCCCTAATTTGAAGCAAACTATCAATTTAGTTCCATCTATGCAAATGCAGGTAGAGGAATATGTAAGAAATGAAACCACCGACAATATTCAAAAGCTAACTATGATAAATGCTGCTGATTTGACAGAAAAAAATAAAAAGGATATCCTGCGTTTATTTTTCCTCTGTAATGAGGATAATATGATAAGACCATATTCGCGATACAGCGAGCTTCTGGAGCTTAGCAAAAACGAAAAGGATGCTTTGAATATTTTTACAGAAAAGGACTGGCGAGACTTGCAGGTATGGTATAATCTTACGTGGATCGGACAGATTTCGAGGAAGCGCTTTGCTATAAATCGGCTTTTCAAAAAAGAGCGTGGTTTTACTGAGACAGAGAAAAATATAATCATTCAAATACATCTCAATATTCTTAGCCAATTTTCTTCGCAGTTAAATATGCTACAGGATATGGAACAAATAGAGGTCAGCATTTCTCCGATGTATCATCCCATTCTGCCGCTTCTGTGCGATACTGAATCTGCGTTAGAAGCAATGCCCGAAGCTACTATGCCGGATAATCTATATCGCTTCCCGCAGGATGCACGCTATCAGATAGAAGAAGCATTAAAATACTCAGAAAGAGTACTGAACAAAAAAACTGTCGGGATGTGGCCCTCGGAGGGTTCTGTCTCTAATGAAACTCTGGAAATAATGGCTGATTGCGGGGTGAAATGGTTTGCCTCCGACGAGAAAGTACTCGCTGGCTCTGTTGGCAAGGAATATGATCATTTAGAGAAATATTTCCCAAGAAAAATCAAAACTGACTCTGGAATAGTAGGAGGTTTATTCAGAGATGTTCAACTGTCAGATGCAATAGGATTTGACTACTCCCGATGGAATCACTTTGATGCAGTTAATGATTTTATGCACAGGCTCAGGCATATCAAATCTGAACTCGTCAATAAATACGGTGAGGAATGTTTAGATCACGCCGCGGTACCCATAATTTTAGATGGAGAGAACTGCTGGGAATTTTATCCACAAAACGGGGAGATGTTCCTACGTGAATTTTTCCATCAGCTTAGCGATATGAAAGATTTTAAAACTGTTACCTGCATGCAGGCATGTCAAAAAGAGCATTTGAACTATTTACCCGAAATAAATAATATCAGAGCCGGCTCATGGATAAACGGAGATTTCAATATCTGGATAGGCCACGAAGAGCATCGCCATGCGTGGTCTATGCTTGCTGATATTCGCAAGCTAATCGAAGACGAAAAAGATTCTTTAAATGAGGAGCAACTAAGGAAAGCTATGCTGGAAATATATATCGCTGAGGGTTCGGATTGGTTCTGGTGGTACGGAGACGCACACCACGCTGCAAATAAGCCGGACTTCGATGTGCTTTTCAGATGGCATCTCTCTCAGGCATATAAATATATCGGCAAGGAAGCCCCCAAAGAGCTATATGCTCCAATAAGCGAGCTCAAAGACCAGTCGGGTATGAAAGAGCAAACAGGCGAAGTCAGTCCCGATATTAATGGCATAATAGAACCAGAAAATGAATGGGAAAATGCCGGCTTTTATGATGCTGGAGTTAGTATGGGAGCTATGCATCAGATTGGCGAAGTGCTTAACAGATTCTATTTTGCAAGCTCTAAAAGCAAAATTTTTATTAGATTTGACATTAAGAAAAAGTTAATTGATGGCGATTATATTATTCTTAATATCGATTCGCCCAAACACATAGAAATAAAATGCCATGCCTCCGGATTTAGTTTCACAGCTGACAAAGAAATACGTAATATTAAATTTGCATATAAAGACATACTCGAACTTGCATTCGACAGGTCTGCATTAACTGATAAAGATAAGAATATAGATACAGAACTTACAATTTCAACTTTTACGCATGATGCCACAATCACTTACCCAAGGCAGGGGAAACTGAAGATCAAGATATAATGACTAAGATCAGGAATATTTATTTATGGAGAATACCACTCGCTGCACTCTTGGTAAATGAGGAGAAGTAATCTGAAAAAATCTGGAGATAACATATTGAAAGTAATGAAAATCGGGGGCAGCTCTCTTAGAAATATCAGCGGCTTCAGACAAATGATGAAAATATTAAGCAAAGAAAACTCAGAGCCAATTGTTATGGTCGTTTCTGCTTTTTCTACTGCCACAAGAAAATTAAAAGAAGCTGCCCTGAAAGCCGAAAGTTCATCTTATGAAGAAGCTTGCTCTATAATTGATTCCATCATTTACGAGCATTATAATTATTGCGATGTGCTGCTCGATAATGAAGAGAATAAAAGACAATTAAGAGAACTTTACGACAGAAGCAGTAACAGAATCAAACAATTTCTGAAAGGGATCTCGATTACCGAAGATCTAACCGCCAGAACGCTCGATATATTGCTTAGCTTCGGCGAGATGTTTGCATTGCGTACTATTCGTGCTTATCTCGCTGAGCAGGGTTTTGATGTAACTGATATTGACTCTACCAGGCTGATATGTTCCGACGATTATCACGGCAAAGCAAAACCGCTGATAGATGAATCCACAGAAAAAATCAACAGTGAACTACTTCCACTTCTGAAAGACAAGAAAATTATACTTACTCAGGGATTCGTCGCTTCAAGCCGTTCCGGTGAGATAACCACTATGGGTATGGAAAGTTCCAATCTTACTGCCGTTATTATTGCTTCTGTACTCGGTTGCAAACAGCTTACTTTCTGGACTAACGTAGAGGGCGTCAGAACTGCCGACCCGGATTTAGCTTTTCAAACAAAGAACATCCCCTTGCTGAGTTACGATTTTGCCTATCAGATAGCTAAAAGTGGATTAAAACTCATTTATCCATCAATGATCGACATCGCAAAACGTAGTAATATAGAATTAATATACAGAAGCTGTTTTAATCCTGAAGGCAAATATACCGTTATTAAAAAAGGTAATACAGAAATTTCTGAGCCGATAACAATAGTTGATAACGACACTATGCTCTGCAATATACCCATTAGAAACAGTAAGGAAGAACTCTCTGCTACGCAATATCTGCAAAAATTAATGAATACAGAGAGCTTAGAGCCAACTATCTTCAGGCAGAGTAATTCTATTAAGATATTATTCCACTCTGCCAATAAGCGATATGCTATTTTTCCACAAGGGCAGACGTATAAGAAAATAGATGGTTTGTCTTTGATTACTTATTATTCAAAAACGCTTGATTTTAGTAAATCCATAAATGATATAGCAAAATTATCTTATACTTTCACATTTTCAAAAGATGATGATATTTCTACTATAAGAATACTTGCTGATAAAGATAATCTTAAAGATATAATAAGCCGCTTGAATTTCTGAGAGAGAGATAAAGAAAGACGAATATTTATATATGTTATACCTATCCGATAAAATCATTTGATGTCTCTAACGTTTTGATTCTTAATAAAAGAACTAATTAGGAAATCAAGTGCTAAAATTAAAATACCTTATCTTATTGATAATCTTTTTTGGAGCATTACAAACACTAAGCTCTGATGTTTACCAAAATAAGCTTTATGTGAAATTCACAGCCGATTCTCCTTTGCTTAAAGAGTGGGTAGATAATGAGGAAGCAAACAGTATAGAAAAATTTTCTGACATACTCGGAGAAAATTCTGCCAGTCAATTCATATCAAGCTCAGTTATCAAAGCATATAAAAAGAAAAAAGGCGATTTGTTTTTCAGTAATAACTTAAAAGATATTACTGATTTAGAAAGAATAGTAGTTATAAAATATTCCTCCCATATTAAACCGGCAATTGCTGCCCAAAAGCTAATGAGTATACCTTATGTAGAATATGCCGAGCCGGTGCCGGTGTATTATTTCAGCTTTGTGCCTGACGACCCGCGCATAGATAATCAGTTCTATTTAGAGAAGATAAACTGCTTCGACGCATGGGACTTACTTGAAGAAGCAGACACGGTAATAGTCGGCATAGTTGACACGGGCATTGACTATACACATGAAGATCTGCAAGAGAATATATTTGTGAATCACGGCGAAACAGGTATTGACAAAGATGGTAATAATATAAATGAAAATGGAATAGACTCAGACGGTAATTGCTTTATAGATGATTGGCGGGGATGGGATTTTACAAGCTCCGAATCGAATGACGGCGATAACGATCCTATGCCCGGGCATTTACACGGCACTCATGTGGGCGGTACAATAGGAGCTGTGGTCAACAATGGTATTGGCGTAGCCGGAGTGTGCAGATACGTTAAACTATTGCCTGTAAAAGTGGGTTCAGATAATCCACTTAGCGTTTCTGTATCTAACGGATATGATGGGATATTATATGCCGCCACAATGGGAGCAAAAGTCATTAATTGTTCTTGGGGTAGCTATTCGCAATCTAATGCAGAGCAGGAAGTAATAGATGCCGCAATAACCCTTGGTAGTGTCGTAGTGGCTGCCGCTGGCAACGAAGGTAGAGATTCTGAGCAATATCCTTCATCTTTTGCCGGGGTGATGTCTGTTGCTGCAGTTGAGAGTAATGATAAGAGAGCTTTTTTTTCCAATTATCACACTTCAGTTGACGTATCAGCTCCTGGATATGAGATATATGCTCCAGTGCCTGGCAACTGGTACGATTATTTGAATGGAACTTCTATGGCATCTCCTATTGCTGCAGGTGTCGCCGCTTTGGTTGCTCAGAAATATCCACATTATACTCCACTTCAGATAATTGAGCACGTAAAAGCTGCATGCGACAATATTTATGAAGTAAACGAGGGATTTGAAGGATTACTGGGCAAAGGCAGAGTAAATGCTTACAATGCTGTAACTATAGAAAATCCCAAATCAATTATTATGGTTGACCATTTAGTAAATGATGAAAATGATGATCATGCTTTTGATGCAGGAGAAACAGTAAAAATTGATCTCAATTTTCTAAATGTGCTTTCCCCTGTTAATGATGTCTCTATTAAAGCTAAAGAAAGAACCTCCAGCGGTATTGAATTCATAGTTGATCAAGTTGACATAGGGAATATGGAAACTCTGCAGGAAATTGATATTCAAAATGGAATATCATTTATAGTGCCGGATAATATCTCTCCTGATTTTTTCTGCACTTTAGAACTGACCATAACTGCTGATGATCATTATGAAACAAAAGAGTTCATTTCAATTATTCTGTATCCTTCGTTCAGAACAATGGATGGCAATAATATAACTGTTACATTTAATAATCGTGGCAATATAGCATTCAATGACTACCCTACAAATCTGCAAGGAGATGGCTTTTTGTATAAGGACAGCCCCAATTTGCTATTCGAAGGTGCTTTAATGATAGCTACTTCACCCGAACGCGTTGCTAACGTTGCCCGCGGAAGCGGCCAATCTGCACAGAACAGATCATTTTTCTCTGACGAGATATTTAAAATACAGAAACCCGGCCCAGTAGCCGCTCAGGAAGGTAGCGTTCGGTTCAGAGATCTGGTTTCACTGGACAGAGATGTAGGAGTATCGGTAAAAGAGCATATATACCAATTCGACACTCCCAAGAACCGCGATTATATAATCTGTGTTTATGATATAAAAAACGTATCTCCCTTTAATTATGATTCGCTATATGCAGGACTTTATTTCGATTGGGACATCGGGCCGAGTGGCAGGGATAATCAGTCATTATTCAATCACGAATTGCGTTATGGCTATACGAAAAATGTTTCCAACCCCGAACTTCCTGTTACGGCTGTTCAGCTTCTTTCATTTCAGAAACTAAGCTATTACGCTATTGATAATGATGCCACAAGTGCAGAAAATCCGGGCGTTTGGGATGGCTTTACATATAAGGAAAAATGGTATATGCTATCCGGTGGTATCAAAAGACCGGAATCGAATGTTACGGATGCTTCGCAGGTAATAGGCGGTGGGCCAATAAAACTATATTCAGGGGACTCTGTCAGAGTATCTTTTGCAATATTTGCTGCCGACAACGAAGAAGAACTCGAGGGTATCTCTAAACAAATATACAAAACAGCGGAAATTTTTGATCTGGCTAATGGAACAATTAATGATATTCCCACAAAAGACATTATTACTGAGCTTTATCCTAATCCCGTAACGCAAAATGAACTGAGTTTCTCAATGCAAATCCCAGATGAAACAGACATTCGGATAGAGATATATGATATTTCTGGCAGAAGAGTAGATGAAGTATTCACAGGTTCGGCTTTTGTACCGGGCTTTTATGACTTTTCAGTTAATGTAGAAAATATATCCCAAGGAAGCTATATACTTAAAATTTCTACAAAAAGTGATACCTTTTCGAGAACGTTCATGATAATGAGATAGATCATTCGTCGGCTGCTAATCTGATCATTATTATTTGGGCAAGCCGCTCATATGGGTTTCCCTGAGCGAGCAGGGATGCTAATAGGCGATCTAAGCAGAAACTCAATATAAGACTATAGCAAAACCAAAGAAAATCCCCCTATGTCCGCCCTTTCCCGACAAGTCGGGATCTTCGATAAAAAAGGGGGATTTCATCTTACTTCCCCGCTTGGTAAGAGGGGATCGAGGGGCATATGCACTAACTTAAG
>CAYQTZ010000049.1:0-12137 GCA_964420565.1 uncultured Hyphomicrobiales bacterium | reverse complement strand
ATCATGCTACTATAGTAGTCCGAAAGGAGAAAGTGAAGAAAACCTGCTGTATATGGGGCTTATTTGATGACAACCCACCAGTGCCGACATTGGGAGAATGGGCATTGATAGCATTCATCGGCTTGCTCGCTGGCGTTGGCGGCTGGTTTGTGTGGAGGAGAGCTTAAGTCAATTAAGAATTTGGAATTAAGAATTAGGAGTTAATAAAGCCTCTCCCCTCTTTTATGAGGAGGATTGAGGAGATTTTCTTTGGTTTCTGCAATATTGATAAATGGCTCGGTAATAAACATTTGGTAATCGAAGTGGCATCGTATTCCTGACCTATCGTATCATATATTTCCGTAAAAATGGGTCTTATATGCTTTTTTTTAACGTGATCAGCCCGCCCTTTACATTAAAATAACTAATATTGGTTATGCAAGTTAGATTAACTTCCTAAATTCATCTTCATTAATAATTTTTACATTTTTTTCTTTTGCTTCATCATATTTGCTTCCTGGATTCTCTCCCTTGACAAGATAATCGGTATTATTACTAACGCTGGAAGTTGCCTTTCCTCCCATGACTTCAATTTTTTCTTTTGCTTCATCTCTTGTGAAGCTGTCAAATTTTCCGGTAAATACAAAGGTTTTATCTTTAATATCTTCCTTTTCTTTAGTTTGGGGCATCTCTTTAATATCAACTCCATGCTCCATCATTTTATTGATTTCGCTTATATTTTCATCTTTATCAAAGAATTCGCTAATGCTTTCAGCAATTTCGCTACCAACCTCATCTATCTCTTCTAAATCATCTTTCGAAGCATTCCTGACTTTTTTGAATGTTCTGTATTTTTTTGCAATTACTCTGGCAATGTGTTCGCCAACATGACGAATACCGAGAGCATAAAGGAATGTATCAAGTCGTGGATTTTTACTTTTTTGTATATTCTCATAAAGATTCTTTGATGATTTCTCTGAAAAGCCGTCTAACTTCAAAAAGTCCTTTTTTTCTAATGTGTAGATATCCGATACCTTTTCTAACAGCTCTTTTTTTACCATATCTTTTGCTGTTTCTTCTCCAAGGCCTTCGATATCCATTGCTTTTTTCGATCCAAAATGCTGTATGTGCCCCTCCAATTGAGCTGAGCAATAAAGTCCCGCGGGGCAGATATGATATTCCCCTTCCTTGATTATTTCTGTTCCGCAAACCGGACACTTTTCCGGCATTCTGAATTTCTTACGTCCTTTTCTGCTATCACTTTCTTCATCAACTCTTTCTTCTATTTCAGGTATAACATCTCCGGCTCTTTGTAGCTTAACCCTATCGCCTTTGCGAATATCTTTTTTCCTGGCTTCTTTTTCGTTATGCAATGTGGCTCTGCTTACGGTAACGCCATCTACATCAACTGGTTCGAGCAAGGCAACAGGCGTTAGCTTTCCAGTTCTTCCCACTTGAATTATAATATCTTCCACTGTAGTAATCTCTTTTTTTGGTTCAAATTTCCAGGCAAGAGCCCAGCGAGGAGATCTTTCCCGGGTTCCGAGTTTTTTTCTTAGTTTTATGCTGTTTATTTTGATTACTATGCCATCTATTTCATAATTGAGGTCTTTTCTTTTATCAGCCATATCTTTGTGATATGTTTTGATATCAGGTATCTTTGATGTTTTTCTATTTAGATCGCTTACTTTCAACCCCCATTTTTCGATATTAGATAATTCTGTCCAATGATCATCAAACTCTTGCCCTTCGATTTTCAATATCTGGTAAAAGATCACATCCAAGGGCTTTTCGGCAACATTTTTGGGATTAAGGTTTCTAATCACTCCTGCGGCAGCATTTCTTGGATTTGCAAAGCTATCTTCATTCTGTTCTATTCTTTTTTTATTTAGTTTCTGGAATTTATCCTTTGGCATAAATACTTCTCCGCGTACAGAAAGCAGATCGGGGATTTGAGAATTATCTCTGAGTTTTAAAGGTATTGCACCAATTGTTTTCAGGTTTTCGGTTATGTCCTCGCCTGTTTGTCCGTCGCCACGTGTGGAACCAACTTCGAGCTTTCCTTTTTTATAAATCAGTTCTATCGAAGCCCCATCAAATTTTGGTTCAAGAATATACTCAACATCTTTAGAGATTTTCTTTATTCTATCAATAAAATCATCCACTTCCTTCTCTTCCATAGCCGCATTCAAGCTGTACATCTTTGCCTGATGCTTAACTTTATGAAATTCGTCCTGGGGTTTACCAGCAATCCTTTGCGTAGGAGAGTCATCTGTAATCAGATCGGGAAATTCTTGCTCGAGATCGTGCAAGCGATTGAACAATTTATCATAAATATCATCAGATATAACGGGATCATTTTCCACGTAATATTTTTGATCGTGATATTCTATTGCTTCGCGAAGGTCTTCGATCTCCTCTTTGGCATCTTTCTTTGAAAGCTTTTCAATATCTTTAAAATCTGTGTCTGGATCTTTTTTGAAATTCATTTTATTTTTTTAATAATTTTAAAAGTTCCTTGTAATTTCTTGTATTTAAAACATCATCTTTTTCAAGCCAGCCGCGTCTTGCCTGACCAATACCATATTGCATATAGCGATAATGGTCTGTGCTATGTGCGTCTGTGGCAATCGCTATTTTCACGCCATTTTCCTTAGCCATTTTGCAGTATATATCATTTAGATCAAGACGCTTTGGATATGCGTTAAGTTCCAGATGAATACCTTGATTTTTTGCCTTATCTATGATCTTGCTCATATCTACTTTATATGGCTCTCTTTCATTCAATTTTCTTCCTGTGGGATGGCCGATGATCTGCACATACTCATTATCCATGGCTTTTAGTATTCTTTCAGTTTGCTTATCTTCAGGCATATTGAATTTATAATGAACTGAAGCTATAGCCACATCCATTTCTTTCAATATTTCATCATCAAGATCGAGAGTGCCATCTTCCAATATATCTACCTCGGCTCCTTTTAATATCTTTATCTCATCATGTTTTTCCTTCATTTTCTCTATTTCATTAAATAGATCTTTGAATTCATCTTCATCCAACCCTCCTGCAACGTGTACATTCTTTGAATGCTCTGTAATGGCAATATATTCATAATTCATATTCTTAGCTGCTTTAATCATATCGTTAAGTGAGCTTTTGCCATCAGTATATTTGGTATGAGCATGAAGATCGCCTTTTATGTCTGAAAATTCAATAAGATCAGGTAGGGAGTCATTTTTTGCGGCATCTATTTCTCCGCGATTTTCCCGTAATTCGGGTTCAATATATTTCAAACCCAGCTTTTCATAAACCGATTTTTCTGTTTTTCCGGCTATTCTGTCATTATTTTCGTAAAGTCCATATTCATTTAGCTTCCAGTTATTCTCGTTTGCTATGGTTCTTAATTCTACGTTGTGGGATTTGCTGCCAGTGAAATACATCAATGCAGCACCATAACCAACAGCAGGAACGGTCCTGAAATCTATATGCAGACCTGATTTAAGCACCACAGTTGTCTTCTTATCACCTTTTGTGATTATTTCGTCAATATCATCATATTGGGCAAAGTCATCGTGAACGTTGCTGCCTCGCTTGGCAGTAGCGAGTATATCCAGATCCCCTACAGTTTCTTTTCTTCGCCTATAACTTCCAGCAATTTCGAATTCTTTTATATCATCAATATTTTTTAGGAATTTCTTTATGTTCTCTACATACTGGCTTGCAATATTCAGATTAAACCTTCCTGGATCAGAGGATAATTTCTCAACTGAATCTTCGATCTTTTCCTCCGTTTTTTTCCCAAAACCATCAAGCTCTCTTATCTCATGATTTTCAATGGATTCTTTAAGATCATCAAGGTTTTCTATGTTTAATTCATCGTATAATTGTTTGATAGATTTCGGACCAATACCTTCAATATCCAGCAATTTGCTGAGACCTTCGGGCATTTCCTCCATTTTTTCTTTTAATATCTCTAATTCTCCGCTTTCAATAATACTTTTGATTTTATCTGCAAGGTCTTCGCCAATACCGGAAAGATCAGTAAGCTTCTTGCCTTCATCTAACATTTCGGCAATACTTTGGGAATGATCCCGGATAGTGCGTGCCGCATTGCGATACGCCCTGACCCGGAATTCATTTTTTCCCTGTATTTCGAGCAGATCTGCAAGTTTATCGAACTTTTTTGCAATGTCATTGTTTTGTATTGACATATTTTCTGCTCTTATTATTTGAGAGTTTCGTTAATTAATTTCTCAACTCCCCGTGTGCGATCACCCAGCTTGAAATCTTTTTTAACGTTGTCAATTTTGATGACCGTATAAAGCCGATCTGTATAGCCGGATATCTTTTGCACTGCTTTGCTTGCGGTTTCCATACACTTATCTAATGGGCCAACAATTGTAGTACCCATATCATGTAGTTTGTAATCCAATCCGCTTTTTTTTACTTCAATCAGAACTTCGGCAATGTTTTCTTTGATGGAATCTGTATTTTCCATCGGAATTATTGATAAATCAAGAATAGTCATAGCATCCTCCTGTTAATAATTATTAAAAAAAATTCAACCAAAAAGATTTTTAAGCTTTTCGGCATTATGTGGTGCGTGTGCATTTGTATCATTATTGAAAAAACAAAAAATTTCATTAGTTTCCTTGAGTGAATTCTCAATGTTTTCTTTCCAATTTGACAATTGTTCATTGCTATAGCTGCCTTTATACCTTTCGTTTGGTCCGTGCAAGCGTATGTATGTAAAGTCAGTTGTGAATTTCATTGGAGAGAGTTTACCATCTATATCATTAATGCATAATGCACAGTTATATGTATTTAAAATTTCATAGATGTCATCATTATACCACGTGTCATTTCGAAATTCAAAGCTATATCTATATTTTTCTGATAATAGATCACAGAATTTTTTTAATCTGTCAGGGTCGCTATTCCAATTTGGCGGTAACTGAAATAGTATAACCCCAATTTTGGGATCTATTACGTCAAATCTGTCAAACATCTTTTCCAGAGCTTCTTGCGGTTCATTTAGTTTCTTCATGTGTGTAATATATCTATTTGCTTTCATTGCAAAAATAAAATCATCATCTGTTTGTTCAGACCAATTATTCAGTGTATCTTCTGCTGGGAGTTGATAAAACGAATTATTAACCTCTACTGTTGAAAATGATTCATGATATTTTTCAAGCATTTTTTCATTATTGATTGACTCGGGATAGAATTGCCCTTTCCATTCTTTATATTGCCAACCTGAAGTGCCTATATGTATTTTATTATTCATCATGTTTTTACGCCATTAATAAGTGTAAAATCAGACTTAAAGGAATTGAAAAGATCGAGATACTGCTCGAAAAGTCTTATCATCAGAAAATTCTTTCTAACGGTTTCTTTTCCTTTGTTCCCTATTTTTTTTCTAAGGTCTTCATCTTTTAGTAGTTGTATTATTCGCTGAGCTGCCTCTTCTACTGAAGAAACCAGAAAGCCATTCTCGCCATCCTTGATCTGCTTCCGTATGCCACCTACATTACCAGCTATTACCGGAGTTGCTTTCCACATAGCTTCGCTTACGGTAAGACCGAATCCTTCTCTTAATGATTTCTGCAGAACAACGCTTGCTTCGCTCTGTAAAGTATTGGCTAACGCAGAATCTTCTTTACTTAGTATTATTATCCTGTCTTCCTGTTGGTCAAGTAATGATTTATATACATCCTCGCCTTCAGGATCATCAGTTGCTACATTACCCAATAATACCAAAGTGCAATCCACTTCCTTGCGTGCAATTTTAAATGCATCAATTACGCCCTGGGGGTCTTTCCATTTATCGAATCTGGATATTTGTACTACCAGAGGTAGATCAGTAGGTATATTATAATGCTCTAATCTGTCTTTCTTATCTTCTATTGATAAATCCCAATTCTTGATGATAAAAGGATCAATAGCAGGCATAAAAAACAACTGTGGAGTTTTCAGATCTTGTTTATATTCTTCGCAACTCAAAATAGCAGCATCATAATGCTCGATATAAGATAGCAGATAATCCCAAAGCTCTTTGTTAGGAGCAGAAAGATCAATATGAGCTCTCCAAACCCATGGGCCCTTCTTTCGGTAGTGAGTTATCAGTGGTAATGGCTGAGGGTCGTGAACAATCACGAAATCGTGATCCAAGTGGTTTCGTATGGCATTCTCTTTTACGATTTCTTCGTATATGCTTTTTTTTCTGTCAGTTAGATTCAATTCACCACCCTGTAAAGCATTATGGAATTTTTTAGTAATGCTGAAGAAATCAGACGATCCTTGTATAACTCTCCACCCCGTCTCAATTTTTGATGTGTTCATCAACAAAGTCAATGAATTTAATATCTCAGATACGCCACCGCCGTAATATGTGGAATTGATATGTGCAATGTGCAGATCTTCCACCTTGCGTATCTTCTTGGAGATTCTTTCTATTGCTTCTTCGCCAACAATGTTTAAATAACTCTCAAATGAAACCATTTCCTTGTGTTGTATCATTGTATTATCTACCTTTATTAATCTTTAACAATTCTGCATTTTTTTCTGGGATTGAAGGATTGATCGGAATACCTGTTCCTATCTCAAATCCTGCATTTATTGTAGTTCTTGGTTTAATCTGCAAATACCAATGCAATTGAGGTTCACCTGCTTTATATTTTGCTGCGGAGTGAATAATGAAATTATAATCCGGATCATTGAGTTCATTTTTGATCTTTTGCAAGACTTTTCTTAGAGAATCTGCAAGCCCGTATTTTTCTATCTTATTTATTGATCCAAAATCAGCTTCATGTCTTTTGGGCATTATCCATACCTCGTAAGGCACTTCTGCAAAGTATGGGACAAATGAGACAAATGTATCATTATCATATATGATTCTCTCATTTATCTTTATCTCTTCGTTGATTATTTCACAGAAAACGCATTTGCCGAATTTATCGAAGTAGCGTTGAGCTTCTGCTTCTCGCAACCTGACGTGCTGTGGCACTATGGATGTAACAGCAAGCTGTGTATGAGGATGGATCAGTGATGTTCCTGCTGATTTGCCATGATTTTTGAATATAATGCAGAACATATTGCAATTATCTTTCATTGCTTCAGTATATCTTTCGTAATATGTTTCAATGAGTTTTAATGAATGCTGCTCGCTCATATTGCCTATGTCGTCATTATGCTTTTGAGATTCAATAATTATTTCCTGTTTTCCGAAATTTCCCATAGAAAAATATAATCCACAAGATTGTCTTTTTGATGTAGCATTTTGCGATAATGCAGGATATTTATTATTGACTACACGCGTTACCCATTGATCATCAATAGTTTTTTCACTTATTATATTTTCCAATTTTGATTTATTCCCGGGACAAAATGGGCAATTATGCTCATATTCGGGAGTATCAACAGTTGTGTCGGATCTTTCATGTTCGTAGGGTTTGTTTTGTCTTTCTGAAGCAATAATGACCCAACTATTGGTTGCTGTATTTAGTCTTAGTTCATTCATCTTTATCTACCTCCTGCAATGCTTCGAAACCACTAATAATATCAAGTAATTCGCTGGTAATTGCGTTTTGTCTTTGTTGATTGTGTCTGGAGTTAAGCTCACTAAGCCGTTCTTCGATGTTGTTTTCTGCTGCCTGCATTGAGGCAAGCCGGCTTGCATTTTCCGCAGCCAATGATTCCACAAAAGCTCTGTAAAGTATAACAAAGAAGTATTCTTTAACAAGTGTAGTGTATAATGTCTCCCAATTAGTTCTATAAAATGGAAGAGAGACTGATCCCCATCTTTTGCTGCATATCTTCATTAGCCAGTTTTGATCTATTGGTAAAAGATATGCGTGTGTAGCTTCGAATGATGCTCCCGATTTGGGAGTGTTGAACATTACAATTATTTGTTCCAGATTTTCTTTATTTTCGATTTCATCAAGTCTGACAAGCATATTTTGTAGAATAGGAACAATTTCTTTCAAGGAGCTGGCTATGGGAAATGACTTCGATTCTTTCAGATATTCATCTTTTAATCTATATATTATTCTATCTCCAACTGGCATTAAAATCAAGTTATCGCTGTCAAAATTATTTTTCTTGATAAATTTGTGGCAATGATCAGCAACCTTTTTATTGAATTGGCCACTCATACCTCTTTCAGAACCAAAAACAATCATCAAAGTTTTTTTTGATATAGGATCGGTCTTCAACTTCCTAAGCAAAAGATTTTTTTTATTATGAAATAAAATACGGAAACCAAGTTCCATAGTGTAAGAATAATCTTTGAGCGATGTAACTGCTTTCTCATAACTTCGAATATTGACTGCAGCGAGTGTTTTCATTGTTTTAACAACCGATTTTATATCTTTTGCATTTTTTATTTTTCGCTTTAGTGTTTCAATCTGTTCCATTTTCTTCACTTTTATTTAATTCAGAAACAGCTTCTTTGGCAATGTTTATTATTCTTTCTTTGTCATCATCCTTTAATTTTTCCCCTTTGGCAATTTTTTCATAAAGCTCATCTGTATGTATTTTCATTGCCTCTCTAATTTTTTCTTTTGCCAACTGCACATCATCAATATCTATGATATCGAAAACTCCATAATTTAAAGCCAGCAGCACGGCAATCTGCAATGGAACACTCAATGTATTATATTGCTTTTGCTTGAAAACCTCCCGCAATCTTCTGCCGCGTCTTAGTTTTAGTTTTGTTTCTTTGTCTAACTTCGTCCCAAAGCGGGAAAATGCTTCTAATTCCTGAAACTGAGAAAAGGATAGTCGCAGATCGCCTGAGATATCATGATATGCTGCGAGTTGCGTTTTGCCTCCCACACGGGAAACGCTTTTACCAACATCTATAGCTGGCATTATTCCTTCCCTGAAAAGCTTTGGTGAAAGATATATCTGCCCATCTGTTATTGATATCAAATTTGTTGGTATATAAGCAGACATATTCTGCTCTTCTGTTTCGAGGATCGGCAAGGCAGTAAGCGAACCGCCGCCGAGTTCGTCTTTCAAATGTGTAGAGCGCTCAAGCAAGCGGGCATGCAGATAGAATATATCGCCGGGATATGCTTCCCTGCCGGGAGGTCTCCTCATTAGTAATGATAATTCTCTATATGATCTTGCGTGATTTGTCAGATCATCAAAAACAACAAGTACGTCTTTTCCCTGATCCATGAAGTATTCGCCGATAGCTGTAGCAGAGTATGGTGCGAGATAGTTCAAGCCTGGGGTATCCTCGCCGGATGCCTTAACTATAATTGTCTTATCTTTGATCCCATATTCTTTTATCTCTGCCATAATCTGTGCAATTGCTGAGTTTCTTTTACCAATACAGCAATATATACATATTACGTCATTATCTTTTTGATTTATCATAGTATCTACGGCAATAGCTGTTTTGCCGGTTTGGCGATCACCTATTATAAGCTCTCTTTGACCTCTGCCAATAGGTATTAAGGCATCTATTACCTGTATTCCCGTTTGCAATGGTTCCTGAACGGGTGATCTATCCATTATCTCAGGGGCATCTTTTTCTATTTCTACTCTATCTTCGGCTGATATTTCCGAACCACCATCTGCAGGTCTTCCCAGTGGATCAATGACACGCCCGAAAAGTTCTTCCCCGACGGGTATATCAACGATTCTATTGCCTCGTCTTACTATTCCGCCGGCAGAGAATTCATCTGAATCATCCAGTAATATTACATCAATGCTATCCCTATTCAGATTGAAAGCCATAGCCAGTTTATTGCCGGGGAGTTCAATCAATTCTTCTGACTTAATATTCGACAATCCTTTGATCTTTGCTATACCTTTTCCGATATACGTAAGCTCGCCTATTTCGTTTAGAGAAAGCCCATCACGGTTTGCATTGAGAATATCATCCAAAGCATCCTGGGATTCTTTGATGATATTTTTAAGATCAATATTTTTATCTTTTATGCTCATTTCTTCTGATCTTTTTCTTTGATTTCGTTCAATCTGTTTAAGTATTTATCTTCAAGATCATTCAGATGATCTTCTATACTCCATTTTACCTTATGTCCATTTATTGATAGTGAGATACCTGCTATCATGTCTTTGTTTATATCATAATTGATGTTTTCAATCTTGATTTTATTCTTTATGTTTTTCTCAATTACTTCTTTTTGTTCATCATTTATCTCGAATGATGATTCTATAGTAACATTTGCGTCAGCTTTTTTAAGAATTTGCTTTATATCCTTGCTTTCTTTTTCAATAAGCTCCTCAGCCAGAACTCCGAATTTTCTTATTATCTGACTTTCAATATCCCGGTCAGCAATATCTTTTAATACTTTCTTAGAAATTTTAAAAACATATAGTCCATTATCTCTGCGTAGCTCATCCAGCAACTTCTTTTTTTCTTTTTCAAAATTCTTAAGCCATTTCTCCTTTTTATCCAAGGCGACTTGTTTTGCTTCTTCTATTATTTCGTTGCGTTTATCCTCGGCTCCTTTTTTGGCTTCGAGCAGGATATCATCTTTCTGTGTTTCAAGCTCTTTTCTTTTTTTCTTAAGCTCTTCTTTTTTCTCTGAATTTTCAACTATTAGCTTGTCAGCTTTTTCAAATTTCTCTCTGATTTCTTCTTTGCGTTTCTCCATAGCTTTAGAAACAGGTTTATAAAGGAACCTGTGGAGCAGAAAGATAAGTATTATCAGGTTTATTGCTTGAGCAGCAATTGTAAACCAATCAAACTTCATTAGTTATCCTCCGGTATTCTCAATAATGTAGTTCCAGAAAGGATTGGCAAATATCAGTATAATTGCTATCACAAAGCAGTAAATAGCAGTTGACTCGACCATTGCTAAACCTACAAAAAGCGTTCTGGTAATTGTATTTGCTTCATCCGGTTGCTGGGCTAAGGCAGTCATTGCCTTCATAATTGCAAGCCCTTCGCCTATAGCAGGGCCGATCGCTCCAATTCCCATGGATAATGCTGCTGCAATTATCGAAGCAGCACCAATAATAGTTACATCACTCATTTTTTATCCTCTTTTTTATTCTTAGAATTGTTATTTTTATCTATTTTCTCCTTTTGTGCCCGAGTAGCAGACCCAATATACACCGCAGAGAGAACTGCAAAAATATATGCCTGTATTTGCCCTATTAATAGTTCCAAAGCATCCATTATTATAGGGAAGAATAAAGGGGTAATGGATAGTATTATTCCAATTATCAAACTGCCGCTCATTACATTGCCGAATAATCTTACAGAAAGAGCCAAAGTTCTGGAAAGTTCTCCTATTACGTTGAATGGTAGCATTATTGGAGATGGCTTTACATAATGCTTCAGATATTTTATCAATCCCTGATCTAATATGCCATATATGGGAACAGCAAGAAATACGAATCCAGCAAGAACTGAAGTCGTCTGCAAAGAGCCGGTCGGTGCGTGATAACCTGGCACAAAGCTGAAAAAGTTTGATACAGCTATGAAAATATACAAAGAGCCAATAAATGGCAGATACTTGTCAGGTTTCTGTTGCATAATATCACTAATTTGTTTACTCATAAATTCCATTAATGATTCCAGGAATATCTGCAACTTCGAAATATTTTCTTTTATTGATAACTTTCTTGTGATAAGATATGAACCAACAACGATCAATGCCATGATAATCCACGTAAAAACCAAAGTGGCACTTATCTCAAAATTTCCGAGATTAAAATATATTATGCTATCAGGTGTTATTTCCATGGATATTATACCTTATTTTTGTTTACTCTAACAAAAGTGAATTTTATTATGATAAAAGATATTAATGCAATCAGCAGATAATATATACCACCATAATAAGCTACAAGTGAAAATACTAAAACAGTAACAGCAAGCCGCAAAAAGAAACTTACAATTGCCAGCCACTGCCGATTTTTCATCATAGATAATCTTGATACTGTAAACCACAAGCCACCAAAGTAAAAAAGGCCTGTTATCGCTCCTATTAGTATTGATAGTATTATACCGAAAAACATCATTATTCATCATCCTCATTTTTGTTTAACTCTTTTTGAATCCAATACCAGGCATTAAAACTACCAATGATAACGCCGGCGATCATTAGCATGATAGTCCATAATGGCTTACCGGGAAATGTAAGATCTATCCATATCCCAACAGCAACTCCCGCTA
>CAYQTZ010000048.1:0-12303 GCA_964420565.1 uncultured Hyphomicrobiales bacterium | reverse complement strand
TCCATCTGACAAATCCATCACTATCAACACATCATCGCTCTCCCCCGGCGTTTACTTCCTGCGGGTGCAAAGCGGAGATAAAATTGAGATAAGGAAGTTTGTGGTTTTGTAGCGGTCAGCTTTATACGAAATTTTTGTAAACATGAAATCAATATCTGAATTTAAAATGAAATGATTATTTCGGCTCATTCCTGGCTGGAGAAATAAATCAGCGGCTCTTTACCACCACCATTCGCGTTTAGTTCTGCGAGTCATCAGTTCATTAAGCGCTGAAAGCGGGTCCAAATTTTCGAATATTACTCTGTACATTTGTTCGGCGATAGGCATTTCTACGTTATGCTTAAGCCCCAATGAATAAGCAGATTGCGTGGTATTCAAACCCTCGGCAACCATTTTGGTATCATTAATTATCTGGCTTAGCGTCTTGCCTCTGCCTATCATCTCCCCCACGGAACGGTTTCGGCTGTGGCGGCTGTTGCAGGTTACTATCAGATCGCCAAGTCCTGAAAGTCCTGAAAATGTAAGTGGATTGGCTCCCAATGCTGTGCCGAGTCGGGACATTTCGGCAAGCCCTCGCGTCATTAGTGCAGCTTTTACGTTGTCTCCTAATTCTAATCCATCAATTACGCCTGCCGCTATTGCAATAACGTTTTTCAATGCTCCCCCAAGCTCGCAGCCGGTTACATCATCAGAGGTATAAACCCTAAAGAATTTATTTGTGAATAGTTCCTGTACTGCAATAGCTTTTTCATGATTGAAGCCGGCAGCAACTACGGTAGTTGGTACATTTCTGGCTACTTCTTCTGCGTGGCTTGGGCCGGTAAGTATTACATATTGCTCTCTTTCGGCGCCACAACAGTTTATCATTATACTCGACACTGTTTGTAAAGTATCTTTCTCTATACCTTTGCCAACGTTAATTATCAATTTATCTTTGAAATCGAATTTATTATCTTTGATTGTAGATCGGAGAAATTCAGTAGGCACGGCAATTACATAAGCATCGCTTTTCTTCAATTTTTTTGGATCATTAGTGGCTTTTAATTTGTCTGGTAACTTAATGCCTGGCAAATAAGTAGAATTTTCTTTGTTATTAGTGATCTCTTCGGCTACTTCCAGCTCATAAGACCAGATAGTTACGTCATGATCGTTATTGATCAAAATAGCAGCAAGAGCAGTGCCCCAGCCTCCGGCACCTATAACACCTATCTTTTGGTTTTTATTTCTTCTAAGAAAAGATTTCATCTGTCAATATTTTTATGAGGAAAATAAACGTCAAGTTTTTCTACTGAACTTCAATACCTGCAATTTCGAGAATTTATTCTCGGTTCCTTTAATCAATCTGACAATATTCTGTCTGTGAGTAAAAATAAGCAATACTGCTAATATAATTGAAAAATATATAAGAATATGATAGCCGGGTATTTCAGCACCCAACAGATTATAACGTACTAAAAGAGATGATGGAAACGCCAAAGCGCCGGAGATCGAACCAAGCGATACGTAACCAGAAAAAACCAGGGCAAGTATAAATATCCCAATAGCTATACCTACATCGACCGGAGCTATACCTATCAGCATACCAGCGGCAGTATTAATGCCTTTGCCACCTTTGAACCCGGCAAAGACTGTCCATATATGACCAGCCACGGCACTGAGTCCTGCAATAAGTTTGACTATAGTAATGTGCTCGAAATAAGTATTATAACCACCAAAGCTCACACCTTCGCCAAGCCATCCGGCTATAAACACAACAGCTACAAAACCTTTGAGCAAGTCAAGAACCTGAACCGTAAGCCCCCATTTCCAGCCAAGCACACGAAAAGCATTTGTGCTGCCCATATTCCCGCTGCCTTTTTCTCTGATATCAAAGCCAAAAAATCTTTTACTAACAAAGATTGCCGAAGGGAACGATCCTATTAAATAGCTAAACACTACTACTAATAATATTTTAATAATTGATTCCATTTTCCAATCAATTAATAATGAAAAAAAATTAATGTCTGCAAAAATATAAAGATAATTGAATCTTTACAAATTATTTATAGTATTAAAAACTATTAGACGATATAATTGCTCTAATAGTGCTTATTTCTAAGAATCGTTCAAGTTAAGCTCTATTGGCATTGCATATCCATATTCTTGGAATATAAGAGTTTATTCATTTTCATATAGAAACTATATTCTCATCAATGCCCCTCAAAAAAAACTTGCCCTAATGAGCAATTACATCAAGGCAAGCTTTTCAATTATCAAATTTATTTACTTTTCCTCTTCAGATCCTTCTTCTTTATCTTCCCAAACGCCTGTTTTCAGATATTCATCAATAGCGGTTGCGGCTGTGCGACCCGCACCCATAGCAAGAATTACTGTAGCACCTCCGGTAACTATATCGCCACCAGCGAAAACCCCTTGCTTATTAGTTTTCATCGTTTTTTCGTCAACTAATATATTGCCCCACTTGTTTGTTTTCAGATCGGGTGTGGTCTTGCTGATAATAGGATTCGAGCCGTTTCCAATAGCTACTACGGCTACTTCAATTGGGATCTCTTCTATTTCGCCTTCGATTGGTACGGGGCGACGCCTGCCGGAAGCATCGGGTTCGCCAAGTTCCATCTTCTGCAATTTTACTGCTCTAAGCCATCCCTCGTCATCCCCAATAAATTCCAGCGGGCTAACGAGAAGCTGAAACTCTACGCCTTCTTCTTTAGCGTGCTTTATCTCTTCGATACGAGCAGGCATTTCTGCCTCAGTGCGCCGGTAAGCAATCACCGCCCTCTTTGCTCCCAGCCTCAAGGATGTACGAACGGCATCCATAGCAGTATTGCCACCGCCAAATACCGCAACAGATTTGCCCATTATATCAAACATCGGGGTGTCAGTATTCGGGAAATCGTAAGCTTTCATCAGATTTACACGGGTCAGGTATTCGTTAGAGGAATAAACCCCGTTCAGCTCCTCGCCTGCAATATTTAAGAAATAAGGCAAACCTGCTCCTACTCCTAAGAATAATGCGTCATATCTTTCAAGTATCTCATCCACAGTTTCAGTAAGACCTATGACCTCGTTTGCACGGAAATCAACTCCCATTTCTTTCAATCCATCCACTTCGGCTTTGACTATCTCTTTAGGCAGGCGAAATTGTGGGATCCCATATAAAAGCACACCACCGATTTCATGCAATGCCTCGAAAACTGTTACCTCGTGGCCCATCTGGATCAAGTCCCCGGCGCAGCTTAGTCCGGCAGGACCGCCACCAACTATGGCTACTCGCTTGCCTGTCGCAGGTTTCTTTTCTGATTTCTGAATGCCGATATTTTCTCTTTCCCAGTCGGCGGCAAAGCGCTCTAAGTTACCAATTGCAACAGGTTTGAACTTTTTGGCTAAAGTACATACTTTTTCGCATTGCTCTTCCTGTGGGCACACTCTGCCGCAAACAGCCGGCAGTGCATTGTCTTTTTTCAAAGTGGCGGCAGCTGAGCGGAAATCGCCTTCTTCAATCTCTTTAATGAATTTAGGAATATCTACATGCACCGGGCAGCCGGCTATACACAATGGCTTTTTACACTGAATGCATCGCAAAGCCTCCTCGCGGGCTGTAGCTTCGTCATAACCCAGATTTACTTCCTCAAAATTCCTTGCTCTTTCTTTGGCATCCTGTTCGGGTATCTGATGCCTTGGTATATTCATCCTCTCTTTTTTCGATAACTCAGCCATTCTTCACCTCCTTGATCTGTTCTGTTAACCGGCATTTATGTTCGTACTCTTCGAGAGATTGCTTTTCCTGTGGAAGATACATTTTGTTTCTATTGGTCAAAACATCAAAGTTTACTTTATGGGCATCAAATTCAGGGCCATCAACGCAAACGAATACAGTTTCATTACCAACGATTGCGCGGCAGCCGCCGCACATACCTGTGCCGTCCACCATAATTGGGTTTAAGCTAACAACAGTTTTTATCCCATAAGGCCTCGTAACTTCTGCAACCGCTTTCATCATCGGAATAGGTCCGATAGCAAGAACGAAATCCAATTTTCTGCCCTCGTCTATTAACTCCTGAAGTTTCTGTGTAACAAACCCATGGAAGCCATAAGACCCATCGTCTGTAGTAGGATATACTTCGTCGGATACTGCTTTCATTTCATCTTCGAGTATGACTAACTCCTTCGTTCTGCCACCTATTATACTTATTACATAATTACCTTCTTCTTTTAGTGCTTTTGCAGTTGGGTAAGCAATAGCAGTACCAACGCCGCCACCGATACTAACCGCTGTACCAAAATTCTCTATTTCTGATGCCTTACCGAGAGGGCCTACTATATCATGTATATTATCCCCAACATCCAAAGAATTAAGTAATCTAGTCGTTTTGCCGATACCCTGCACAATAATCGTTACTGTACCATCTTCGTTGCTGGAATCAGCTATGGTCAGTGGGATTCTCTCTCCGTGTTCGTGCACACGAAGGATAACAAACTGCCCTGCTTTTCTTTTCTGTGCTATGCGGGGAGCTTCTATCCTCAGCAGCTTTACGTCAGGAGATAAAAATCTCGCTTCTACAATCTTATTCATATCCATTACCTTAGAATCAATGTATAAAAATTATAATACTCATATTTTATTGATTTGTAAAGATTATGCCCTAATATTCCCAAAATCAAAAAATCAAAAATAAAGAAAAATAGATATAATAAAAAGCAAGACGGAAAATATTTATTAGTTCTTTTAGTTTTTAGCTGCTATTCATACTTTTTTTCTAATTTCATTTCCTATTTTCTCATTTCATTTCCTATTAATCCTATTAAAAAAAATACAAACAGCAACAAAACCTTATGATAATAAAAACATTTTGAATTATGACTTTGCAAGCAGTTATATCTTGGGCATTTTGAACTTAATTAAGAATATGAATTTTATTTACTCTACAAGTTAGCTTTAATTAGATGTTATCCAAAAAATATTTTATATTATAACTTTATGATTGTTTAATCTGAATTTTGAGATCAGTAATGAATATAGAGCAAAAAAAAATCGACGAACTACTGGCAAAAATATCTGAAATGGAAAAGCAATTAGAGTTCTATCAACTTATTGCTAATGATTCGCCCGACTGGGAGGTCTTTCGTTCAAAAACCGGTAAAGTCAAGTACGTAAATAAAGCTTTCGAGAGAATTACAGGATATAGCAGGCAGGATTTTCTTGAAGGAAAGATAACTGAAAAGGATTTCGTACACCCGGATGACCTAAGGAAAGTGCAATCCCAAATCGAAAAGGCACTTCAGCAAAATCCCTTAGTAGATATTGAGTTCAGAATTATCAGACCTGACGGCAATATCAAATATTTAAATAAAAACTCTATACCAATACTAATAAATGGTGAATTCCTTGGTGTCAGGACTAGTATCAGAGATATCTCGGAGCAAAGAAGTTTTAAAGAGCTTCAGAAGTTTAACCAAAAACTCAAAGAAAGCGAAGATAAATTCAAAAAGTATATCACAAGTTCGCCTACATCTGTTTTCATAACTGATAAAAATGCAAGATTTACTTTTGTTAATCCTGCAGGTTGCAACTTACTTGGCTATTCGCGACAGGAAATGTTAGAGCTTTCAATACCCGATATTTCACCTGAGAGCACAGTACACAATAATCAGGAAACTTTCCTGGAATTACTTAAAATTAGAGAAATTTCCAATGTTGAAGCTCAGCTTTCCCGCAAAGATAAAAAGCCAATAGATGTTTTTTTAGATGCAGTTAAAATTTCCGATAACGAATACATATCGTTCGTTAAAGATATGACAAAACTAAAATCTACAGAACGGAAGCTTATAGATCAAATAGAAGAATTCACAATACTAAGCGAAACATTCATTTTGACTAACGAAGAGCTTAAAACAACAAATATTGAGCTATTCAAAGCTAAAGAAGAAGCCGAGGAAAACGAAAGATACTTCAAAACATTGATAGAAAAAGCTCCATTCCCTATGGTAATATCAGATATAAATCAAGATATAGAAATATTTAATGATAAATTTACTGAAGTATTCGGCTATACTAAAGATGATATCTCTACTTCTCAACAGTGGTGGGATGCTGCTTACCCCGACTTAGAATACAGAGAGACAGTAAAAAATTCTTGGTTGAAAGCTATAGAAGATGCCACAAAAAACAATACCGACATAGCAAAACAGGAATGGGAAATACAAATCAAAAATGGCTCCAAGAGATTATGCGAATTTTTCATGACCCCACTCGGGAAACTTAACCTAATAGTAATGAACGATATTACTGAAGAACGCAGAAACCTTATAGAGCTTATTAAAGCAAAGAAAAATGCCGAAAAAAGCGAACTCGAACTACAAATACAGAACGAAGAATATGCCTCCCTGAATGAAGAGTATTTATCTACGAATGAAGAATTGAGATCAGTAAATGAAAGTCTTTCCATAGCTAAGGAATTAGCCGAAGAAAGCGAAGAAAAGCATCGTTTCCTATTTGAAAACATGACTCAAGGTGTTGTCTATCATCAGAATAACGGGGAAATAGTTTATGCTAACGATTCTGCTGCAAAAATTTTAGCTATGACAAAAGACCAGTTAATAGGAAAAACATCATTAGACCCGCGATGGAAATCAATTCACGAGGATGGCAGCGATTACCCAGGCAACACACATCCCGTGATGATAACTCTCAACACAGGGAAACCTGTCAGGAATGCAATCATGGGAGTTACAAATCTGAACACAGGTGAATATATATGGATCAATATAAATTCTCTGCCTAAATTTGACAAGCATGATAAAGAAAAAATATCACAGGTGATAGTTACATTCGAAGATATCACAGACTTAAAAAATGCTATAAAGCATATTGAAATCAACGAGAAAAGATATAGGAAATCCCAGCAGGTAGGGCACATAGGCAGTTGGGAATATGACTTGGAGAAAAATTTATTCTGGGCATCAGACGAAGGCAAAATGATTTATGGATTCGATGTCAAATCTGATTACTTTAATGTAAAAGAAGTAATGCAATGTGTTATTGAAAAAGAAAAAGTTGATAAGGCAATGACTGAACTGATCCAAATAGGCAAGCCATACAACATCGAATTTGATATCATTCCAAATAATTCTAAAGAAAAGCGGACAATTCACTCCGTAGGTGAATTAGAATTAGATAAAAATGGCAATCCTTTGAAAGTAACCGGAGTGCTCAGGGACATCACTGAGCAGAAAAACGCCCAGTTTGAAATATTGAAAGCAAAAAAACGAACCGAAGAAAGCGAGCAAAGATTCAAAGCTCTACATAATGCTTCTTTCGGAGGTATTGCTATTCATGATAAAGGTATTATTCTGGATTGCAATCAGGGGCTTAGCCAAATGACGGGATTCACTTTCGATGAGCTTATTGGTATGGATGGCTTGCTGCTGATAGCCGAGAGCAAAAGAGATATGGTAATGAATAATATCGTGAACAAATTCGAAAAACCTTACGAAGCAATTGGAGTTAGAAAAAACGGAGAAGAATACCCTATCAGATTAGAAGCACGCGAGATACCATATCACGGCAAAATGGTTAGAGTTGTTGAATTTAGAGATATTACCAAGCAAAAAAACGCAGAAATGCAAATATTAAAAGCCAAAGAACTTGCAGAAAACAATGAAAAGCAATTCAGACAGCTTTTTGAAAATATGGAGCAGGGCTTCGCATTGCATGAAATGTTATATGATGATAACGGCGTTCCTGTGGATTATCGTTTTATTTTGATTAATAAAGCTTTTGTGGAACTTACACGCATTGATGCTCATCAATTTATTGGAAAAACTGTTAAGGAAGTACTCCCTTTGACCGAACAGGTGTGGATAGATAACTATGGAAACGTAGCGAAAACTGGCACACCAATGCACTTTTCTAATTACTCAAAAGAGCTTGACAAGCACTATGAAGTAGTTGCATATTCACCCAAAAAGGATTTCTTTGCTGTTGTTATTACTGATGTAACGCAAAAAAAGAAATTTGAGTTTGAGCTGGTAGAGGCAAAAAATAAAGCGGAAGAAAGTAACCAGCTGAAATCTTCCTTCCTGCAAAATATGTCACACGAAATACGCACTCCGATGAATGCTATTATCGGCTTCAGCCAATTCCTTAGCGAAGATGACCTTTCCGATGAGAATAAAAAAAGCTATACAACCATCATACAGAATAGCTGCAAGCAGCTCCTTAGTATTGTTAATGATATCCTGACAATATCATCTATTGATACAAATCAGGAAAAGGTCAGAATTCAGGTAGTGAACATAAACTCATTAATTGTGGAAATGCTTTCAATATTTAAAAAGCAGGCAACTAACAAAAATATCTCACTATATGCAATACAACCATTACAGGATAATCAATCCGAAATAATGACTGACAAAACAAAAGTAACACAAATACTAACTAATTTGATAAACAATGCACTGAAATTTACTTACGAAGGATTTGTAGAATTCGGCTATAATTTAATTGAACAAAGTGGTGTTTATTATTTACAATTCTATGTAAAAGATACTGGAATAGGCATAAAACCAGAGCTTCACGAGCAAATATTCGAGCGTTTCCGCCAGGCAGACGAAACAATCAGCTTAAAGCACGGCGGGACTGGGCTGGGGCTTTCTATTTGTAAGGGATTTGTAGATCTTTTAGGTGGTGAGATATATGTCCAGTCGGAACATGGCATAGGCTCTACCTTTTATTTCACTATTCCTTATAATGCAGCAAATATGTCTGCTTTACCAACAATAGATGAAAAGAATGACATAAAGCAGCATAAAGTTTTAGTTGCCGAAGACGAAGAGTATAATTATCTATTCATTGAAATAACTTTAAAAGAAATGAATATTGATGTAATTCATGCTAAAAACGGTCAGGAATCCGTTGATATTTGCAAATCAAACCCTGATATTGATTTGATACTGATGGATATTAAAATGCCTGTGATGGACGGACACCAAGCAGCAAAACTGATAAAAGAATTCCGCCCTGCACTGCCCATAATTGCACAGTCTGCTTACGCTTTGGAACGCGAGGTAACCAAATACGAAGATGTTTTTGATAGTTACTTAACAAAACCAATAAATAAAGAAGAATTAAAAAAATCTTTGGCTGAGGTGTTAAAGATAAATGAGAGCGGGAAAAAATAAAATATAAATGGACTCCATCACTATCAATGGAGTCCATCAAAAAAATCAATTAGTCAATATTCAATATTTCTTTTACTTTTGCAAGTAATTTTTCGCGGTCTATAGGCTTCTCGAAATAAGCCAATGGCGGATCTACCTGTTTTCTGGTAGATATGAATTTCTTGAACTCCATAGTAACGCCAGTAATAATTATCACTGGTATCTTATTGATCTCATCATCTTCCTGAGCTTTACGGAAGAACTTCACCCCAGTTTCCTCGGGCATGGAAATATCGAGTGTAACAATATCAGGCTTCTCTGATTTCATTTTCGCCATCCCTTGTTTCCCATTTTCCGCAGTAATCGTATCGAATCCATTATCCTCAAAAAATGTCTGTAGGTATGTTACTACGTCTGGCTCATCATCAATTATAAGCACCTTTTTCCCAATTTTGTCTGCCATTACATAATCTCCTGTATAAAAATTTCCAATTATTTCTTATTTAGAGCTTCCAAAGCTCTTTTTAGTGCATCCGGGTCTGCATCTTTCAAACTGCTGGATAATTTATTTCTCAGCATATCAGGGTCCGTCTCTTCGTCCACCTGAAAACCTTCAGGCACATCAATATCAAGAAGTTTACATACTGTAGCAACATATTTCTTCGGATTTACTGGTTTTTCAAGATAAACACCAGGCCCCTGCATAGTCATAGTGTCGAAATCCACCTTACCAAGTTCGTCGCGTGCGTGCCCTGTAACAATAAGAACTGGGATATTTTTTAAGTCCTTATCCTTTTGTAATTCAAAATAAAATTTTGAGCCCGAATGCTTGGGCATCACCAGATCAAGCGAGATCATATCCGGCTTGTTCTCTTTGACTTTCTGCAAAGCGTCCAGACCATCTACAGCAGTTCGCACTTTGAATCCGGCATCTTCGAGTGCAGCTACAAGATAGTTGCGTACGTCTTCTTCGTCATCAACGACGAGTACAGTTTTGTTTAGTTTGTTTTCCATAATTAACCCCCTTGTTAACAAATAATCTATTTTTTTCTGGTATCCTCAAGTATCATTTTCAGGCGCTCTCTGGGGAATCTTATTCTGAATATAGACCCTTTCCCTACTATGGTCTCTACATCTATTTTACCACCATGCTCCTGTACAATTTTTCGGGTCGTCAGCAAACCGAGTCCGGTGCCTTTGCCACCTTTAGTCGTAAAGAATGTAGTGAACACCTTTTCTCTTACTTCATCATCCATACCAGTTCCGTTATCCTCTACCTCTATGACGATAGCATCATCCTCGGCAATAGTTCTTACTATCACCTTGCCTTGCTCATCTTTATTCAGCACAGCGGCATCAATGGCGTTAGATATAAGATTCGTTAGACATGCCTCCAGTCCCTTAGGATCGAGAGGTGCTTCCTTCATCTCAGGATCAGTCTCTGCATATAGTTCTACATTTTGTTGCTTTGCGGCATCTTTATAAAATTCAACGATATTTTCCACCTGAGTATTTGGATTTATTATCATCATCTCTGGCAGCCGCCCTTTAGAGAAACTAAGGAAATCCTTGACCAAAGTAGTGATCTTCCCAAAATTCCTTTGAAGAACGCTCCAACCATTAAGCAATCTATCCACATTATTATTTCTCAAACCGGTATCCACCATATACATACCGCCCTCAAGCCCCATCAATAGATTCTTGATAGTATGGGCAAGCCCTGCAACTGTCTGGCCTACAGCCCCGAGGCGCTCGGCATCAAGTTTTTCCCGCTCTAATTTTTTGAGCTGGGTCAGGTCTTCTATAAAAGCGACTTTACCGAGACTCTTTTTCTTACTGCTTAGATTATGCCCATGAAAACGCACAGGCACTTCTTTTCCTTTTGAAGTATGAACTGTCGTTTCTGGATAGGAAGCAGTTTCGCCGTCCTTACTTTTCTCAAAAAATTCGTCAGGCAGCATTTCTCTTATAGTATTTACTCCCGGCTTCTTTCTTGAGTGCCAATCGAACAGCTCTCTTGCCGCAGGATTGAATATCTGTGTTTTTCCATCTCTGTTTATACCAATAATGGCATCAGCCGAATTTCGGATCAAAGTAGATTGGAAATCATGGCTTTGCTTCAACTGCTCTTCGAGTTTGGTTACTTCGGTTATATCGGTAGCAATTTCGATTACGTGGGATACTCCCTCGCCTGTCCTTGATAGCGGAGTAGTATTAATAATATAATGAGTCTCATCGCCATTTTTCGAGACACCTGTCTGAGTAGCAGTATGGTCTTTGCCATCCTTGAAAGTCATAGCTGCGGGGCAGTTCTTGCATTGTTTCTTCTTTTTCTTATAGACTTCGAAGCAATGCTTGCCAGCCATATCGCCAAAAGTCTGCCTGAATTTCTCGTTTGCTCTGATTATTTTGAAATCTTTATCAATGATACTAACATAGTTCGGAACTCTTTCGAATATAATATTATACTCTCTCTGGTAGCGGGTAGTATCTGTAATATCAGTTGACATTTCGATAATATATTTCACTTCTCCTGTTTCGTCTTTTACTGGAGCAAGATGCACTACATAGTGGCAGCGTCTTCCATTCCGGTCTATGCCGGATTCATCTGAAACACGAACAACACCATTTTTGAAAACATCCATCACCTTGCACTCAGCACAGGGCATGTCCTGCTTCTTATATGCCTGAAAGCACTTCTTCTTATGCCATTCGCCAAAATAATCCTTGAAGTTTTTATTAGCAGTAAGTATGTTATACTCCCTGTCAATCACCGCCACATTGAACGGAACCAACTCGAAAAATTCATTTTTAACTAAACTATTTACATCTTCTGCCATTATCTTGTCTCTTTAATTATTATACACCAGAGATAATATAGTAAAAAATAACAATAATTTATAATAAATATCTATTATATATGAAACAAACATCATTTTTTAGGTAATTTTATTATTCCCCCCCTGCCTCAGGTGAAATTATTATTTCGTATTTAATTAGTATATCTTAAAGAGGGTCCCCTACCCTAACCCTCCCCAAAAAGTAGAGAAAGCCCTTCTTTATCTCCCTCCCCTTTGGGGAGGGTCGGGCATATGCGTTAACTTAAGCAAAATTTTTCAAGTTGCCTTTTCCTCACTCTTGGAG
>CAYQTZ010000047.1:0-12414 GCA_964420565.1 uncultured Hyphomicrobiales bacterium | reverse complement strand
ACCCCTCGATCCCCTCTTGCCAAGCGGGGAAGTAAGATGAAAAGTCCCTCGATCCCCTCTTGCCAAGCGGGGAAGTAATATGAAATCTCCCTTTTTTTTTCCGAAAGCTCGTGATCTATGACAAGAGCTTGTAGGGAACACGCATGCGTGTTCCCTACAAAAATGTAATGTGCCTAATAGGTGTTGAGAGCACGTTTGGGTTAATCGGGTAAATCCTCAATTAGATACCAATAAAGAGGGTTTTCTTAAGGATACAACCTCTTTTTTTTCCATTTGTCGCCAGATAATTCATATTTGATCCTGTCGTGAAGCCGACTTTCTCTACCCTGCCAAAATTCAAAGGCATCGGGCACTAATCTAAAGCCTCCCCAATGTGGCGGCAAGGGTACGTCTTTGGGATATTTTGCCATCAGCAGTGCCACTTCTCTTATTAATTTAAAGCGGCTCGTTAGTTGCTTGCTTTGCTTTGATGCCCATGCACCAAGGCGGCTCGTATATGGACGTGTTTTAAAGTAATCGAAGGATTCTTCTTCAGAAATCTTTTGGAGATTGACTTCTATTCTTATCTGCCTTTCTAATTTATCCCAGAAAAAAAGCATAGAGGCATAAGGATTCTCTGCTATTTCACTTCCTTTGCGACTTTCGTAATTTGTGAAGAAAATAAATCCGCTGCTATCATATTCTTTTAGCAAGACCATTCTTGATGATGGTCTGCCTGATTTATCTGTCGTAGAAAGTGCTAAAGCATTTGGGTCTAAGAAATCAGAATCCAATGCCTGTGCGAACCAAATTTTGAATTGTTCAAATGGACTTTCGGCAGCTAAATTTTCGTTAAAGCTCATTTTTTTATAATCTCTTCTTTCTTTGTGCTCGTTGACCTTATATTTTGTATTCATTTATTTATCTCCATCAAAGCAAGCAAACTGCTGATTGTTCAAATTATCTGAGACAGCTGAACATAGTCTATAAAAAAATAATATTTTGAAACTATCTGAATTAATTATATTATAATAATTAATCACTTTTTATCAATCTTCTTTTCCCAAATTCTAAATCTCTTATATAGCTTACCATCAAGCACCTGTACCATAGCTCTGTTTATCATTACATTTGACTCTAATAACCATGAAGCATCTCCATGGACAAGCCCCTGGCTTACCGCCCGCGTACCTATTTCATAGTATAATACCGAATCAATACCTTTTTGGTGGAACTCGGGCATTATACCGAGAGCTAATATTCTCATCCAATTCATTTTCTTCTTTTTTGTGAAATAATGATATAAGAAAGGCAGCAAACGTCCACTTCTGTTATATTTCATTATTTGGTTAAGGTTTGGCATTCCGAATGCAAATCCAGCAGGTTTCCCTTTTGACTCTACAATAAAGGCAAGTCTTGGGTCAGCCATTTGTTTCATATCTTCAGCAAGGTAATCAAACTCTTCATCGGTCCATTTCACGAAACCCCAATTTGGCTGCCATGCGGCATTATAAATATCTTTCAGTGTTTGTACGTCCTTTTTGAACTGCTCTTTGTCTTTCAAATTGACATCTCTGGTGGTCAGGTCATAGCGTTTTCTTACTATTTCCTGAATTCTTTTCAGTTTGTCGGTAAGGAATTTATTTTGGTCTAATTTGTATCCCAAAAGGTCCTGAGCTTTCTCGAAACCATAATTTTCATATAATTTTATATGATATTTTTGGTTGTAAGGCATCATGAGTTGCGGTATTGAATCGAAACCTTCGTAAAGCATAGCGGGGACATCATTCATCGAGGGGTTCAAAGGGCCTCGGAGAGTGTCCATGCCTCTGTCGGCTACCCAATTGGCTGCTGTGTCAAAGAGTTTGTTGGCTACTTCCTGATCGTCGATACATTCAAAAAAGCCAAAAAATCCGACGCGGTCGTTGTGAGTTTTGTTGTGATTTTCGTTGACAATAGCCGCTATCCTTCCTACTATATCGTTGCCTTTTAAGGCAAGGAAAAGCTGTATGACAGAATGCTTGAAAAAAGGATTTTTCTTTGTGTCTAATGTTTTTAATCTGTCGAGAATAAGTGGTGGTACCCAATATGGATCGTCTTTATAAAAGTTCCATTCTGATTTAATAAATCTTAGCAATTCGCTTCTGCCACTTAATGGTTTTATTGAAATTTCCATAACATACTTTATATTTATTCATAAATGAGATTTAAGTCAATTTTTTTATGAGTTCCTCATGCCGGGGGTACTCTGCGAGCAATTCTTCTCTTTCTGCCATAGTAAAATCGGAGAACTCGAATCCAGGAGCAACGGTACAGCCGACTAAAGTGTACGAATCCTGTTCCAAAGGATAGGCAGCTAACCATGTGTTTGCGGGCACGAGTGCCTGAAAAGCATGACCATTTTTAATATTCGGACTTAATATATGCTCTGATACTTTGCCATTATTATCTATGGCTATCACTTTAAGCGGCGATCCAAAATAATAATGCCACATTTCGTCTTGTTTGATCTTATGGAATTTAGACTTCTCCCCGCTTTTCAGCAGAAAATATATCGCCGTTGAGTAAACGTGATCCTCTGTGAAATTTTCTCCAAGAGCATTTTTTTTGATCAACTTATCTGATCTGTAAGTTTCTTTGAAGTATCCACCTTCGGGGTGTGGCTGCAAATTAAAATGATCGATAAGGAAATCCGCTTCTTTTATGTCATTAGTTAGCATTATTACCAATTCTTTCTTTTCTTTATGTATAATATACCAATTAGTAAAGCTATTCCGGGTAGCATCTTTAGAATTGATTTTAAAAATTCAATTATGGTATAATTATCACTACCATATTTGATTACAAGTTTATATTCGCCTGCATTTAGTTTTATGCCGGTAAAACCAATATTTACTTTATGTAATTCTACTTCTTCGCCATTGGCTTTTATTTTCCAATTCTCATTATATGGGATAGATAGATATATAAGCTTAGGTTTGTCCAGTTCGATAGTTGCCAAGAAAAGATCTTCCTTGAATTTTGGAATAGTTAGTGTATCTTGTCTTCTTTCGTTTACGGCGTCGCGATAGATATCAAAAGTAAATCTCTGAACGGTATCTTTTTGTGTGTATCTTTGGAATTCCTTGAAATCTTCCGTCTTATCGTCGTCTATAACGAAAGCTTTAAGCAAGGCAACATCTTTTTGCAATCTTGAAAATCGCTAAAAGTGATATATCTGTCATAAGAATATCCCAAAGGCAAAGCAAAAGTATTATAATAAACCGTTACATTTCCAAATCTTTGTATGGGTACGAAACCAACATTTTTAAGGAATTTGCCGTCACCTTTAGTGAGGAAGTATTTAACAGAAGATATTGATTCTAAGATGGGTCGCCCCCTTAAGCCGGGAGCCCAGCGAGTTTGGCTTTCGTTGCCTCTTTCTATTACTTCTGTTTCTGTAAGGAATCTGATATAATTCAATTCGTTGAAGGATTGGTAAGATGATGTACCAAAATAATCATGCACTAAAGCATCATTCAGAGTCTGGTGGTACGCAGGACCTGAACCAAAATCTTTGTCTATGCGATAGAAGCTTTTGTCAATACTTTTTATGTAATTTACAGCATCTAACGAATAGTCATTGAACCCTGTTTTTTGTTTTAATTCTTCGCCTGTAACTACGAGCCGCTCATTAACTGTGATATATGAGAAATAGCCAAGCTCGGCACAAATTGCTATTAGCAGAATTATTTTGACGGCATTGCGATATTTAGGAAAGTTAAATAATGCCAATATTATAGTATAAATTACCAAAAATGCTGCTGCTGTATTCTGCATACCAGTATATATTGGGCTATTATCAGGTATATAAGGGTAATAAAGTAATATTAAGAAAAATACAAGAGTAACAGCAAGTATTATGTAACTGACTTTTTGCTTAATAGCAATAAAATTCAATGATCTAAGCCCCATAAATAGCAGTAACATTGAAAAAACAAAAGAGTAATGCCTAAAGTAGTCGCCAGTGAAACCAAAATACATATTACGTATATAAGGGAATATATTTGGTAATATCCAAATAATGAACATAGCAAGATAAATGAGTTTTTGCCGTTTGTTCAAATATATAATTAGCTGTGGGATAAGTATCAAATTAACAAGTCCTATATAGTTTATGGGGGCTTCTAATAGATTGCCCCAACCTCTGAAGGTTATCCCATTGCCCATCATATCATTTGAAAACAAACGCATTATGGAAGTAATGTATAGTATGGCGGGACCAAAATCAAACACTACCATCCTTTCTTTTAATACGTCATCATAAGATGAAAGACCGCTGCCTCGCGGAGAGTCCAGCATATGTTGCACCGAGCCAATGATATTGCTATAACTGATTATAAGCCCAACTATTCCAAGTATTAGTGCTTTCAGGAAAAACCACGCAAATTCTTTCCATTTGAAGCCATGAACCGAAAAGAATCTGAATACTCCATAGAATATTAAAAATATTCCGTATAACCACATATTAAATATCCCCGCCGTTTGTATAACCAGAAAGACAGATATCGGGAATAGCCACCAGTTATCTTTTTTGAAGAATCGTTCGAAACCCAGCATCAAAAATGCCCATGCTGCGGCTTCACGCGGCATACCAAACCAGCCAGATGTGCCGAGTACTGTAAAACCGGTAAATGCAAATAATACGCTGCCCACTATAGCTGTATATCTGCCGAATCCCATAGTGGTCATATAAAAATAAAAAATTATTCCGCCTATGAAAAGTGTTATAACCTGCCAGAAAGCCAATCCAAATGCGAGATTGGATTTGCCGAATATCATCAGTAAATAATTAAATATATTATAACCAAGAAAATAGGAGTTGTTACCAACGCCTTTACCCATAGCATAACTGAATGAATAATTTGATTGCTCACCCCAATAATTTCTAATACTTTCCATGAAATTAGTATAAAAGACATTTATGGCATCGCTACCTATATCTTTATATAGCATAGTTTTATTCAGGAAGAGGAAATCGTGGTAAATCACAAGTATTAAAATGAATATTATAGAAATTGATATGTAAAACCCATATTTCTTCAGAATTGAATCGAGTTCGGGCAATAAAACATTATCTTTCGATCTGCTTGATTCATTTACATTGGGTGATTTTTGTTTCTTTTTTTTCATATTATCTTATTCTTATATTATTATTTAATAATATTTCTGTCTATTTATTTAAATCCTTTATTTTACTCATCAATTCATCAGGAATACTAATGTTCCTTTTCCTCATTTCTTCGACTGTTTGTATTGCGTCAGAGTATTCTTTTGTAGCAATATAAATATTCAATAAGTTGAAATATGCACTTTCTGTAAGCGGATTCAATTGTATGGCTCTTCTTGATGCCTCTTCTGACTTTTTGAAATCTCTTGTATCGAAGTAAACTCTGCCAAGTAATGACCATGGGATTGGGTCGTTCGGGTCTAATCTAACAGATTCTTTGAGTGCTGCTATAGCTCCATCATACTTTTTATTCTGCATATATGTATATCCCAAAGAAATAAACCATTTAGGGTTAGGTGTCCTACTGACGGCAATCTCGAAAGGTCTTTCTGCTTTAGCATAATCTTTCCTGGCATAATATGTTTTACCAAGATTATAATTCAATAGATTATTCATAGGTTTCAGTCGGATTCCCTGTAGAGCATATTTCTCAGCTAATTGTAGCTGTTGTTTCTTTATATACAGTGCAGTCAGGTTTATGTAAATATCAATATTCTGATCATCTAACTTTAAAGCTTTTTTGTAGATACGTTCTGCTTTATCTAAGCTATCAACGGTATAATAAGCAAGCCCCAGATTGTAATATCCTTTTGATTCATCTTGATATGTCCTGACGTAGCTGCCCCAGAAACCAAACATATCTTTGAAAGAATTCTGATAAATGAAAGAATATGCAGCCATGAATGCTATTATGAATAGTATAATTGCAAGAGCGGTTGGCTTACGGAAATCAATTTTCAGGGATTTGATTATCTCCATTATTACTATGAAAATCCCTACCATCAGCAAATAAACCCTATGCTCTGCGTAATCAAAAAAATCATCTAATAAGCGTACTAATAGAGTTGGGAAAAGAAAGAATCCGTACCAAATAGCTCCGAATAGAATATAATTCCTACGTATCTTTTTATTCATGAAAGTAAATATTGCAATCCCAGCGACAAGCACTACGCCTATCAGCACAGTCATCAGCTCGAAATTTGATAGTGGGGTCAGTCTTAGCGGGATAATAGCTTTGCTGATATAGGTAAATATCGAAGGAATATTCAGTATTATGGCATCCCAGCCAACGGTGTCAGGCGAATTGGTATGCTCCATTGCCGCCGTTCTCATCCCAAACCAGATCAAACCCATTATTAACCACCCGATGCCAAGATATATAATATTTTTGGACAGAGGTTTATCTTTCCTGATCAATAACAAATATGAATAAGCTACGAATGGAAAAAATGCCGCTATCTCTTTAGTGAATAATGCCACTATGAAAGTAAATAAATGGAATCCATAATGAAGCCACTTTTTATTACCCTTGCTTTCATAAAAATTAATAAGCGATATGAACGAAAGCAATAAAAATATAGTTATCAATGAATCATTCCTGCCGGATATCCACGATACGGCAGGCGTAAGCATAGGATGAACAACAAATAGCAAGGAAAGTAGAAACGAAGGCAGCTCTTCGTATCTAAGCTTAAGGAAAGTGTAGAATACCAATAAAGACCCCAGCAAATGCAGAATAATATTTGTTATCCTATACACCGCAGGATCTAAACCGCCGATATTAGCATCAATTATAAATGAGCTTATCAGCACAGGTCTATAGTATGCAGAGCCGCTGGTCAGGGTACGCTCGAAAGATGTAACTATATTCGATATATCTTTATTATAATCATATACATTGATCACAAATTTATCGTCGTCGCAATAAACATAGTCGAACATAGCCGTTCGCAAATATATCGCAGTGCCAACAAGGATCAGTATCAAAGAAAACATCAATACCTTAGACTGTATCAACTTTTTAGGGGGTCCGGCTATTGATGGCCGAGAGCTTTCTGATCTTTGAATTTGTTTCTTTTTCTTTGTCATAAGCAATATGTAAATATATTATTATTTTATTTCATTCTGTAGCTTATTTAATAATTGCGCAATATGCCCCGGCATATTGTATCCTTTTTGTCTCATTTGGTTGGCATAGTAAAATGCTTTCTCAGGTTCCTTTTTATTTATGGAATAAAACAGCACTAAGTTCAATAAAGCTGTTTCAGTGTCGGAGCTGGTCTCCAGCGCTTTCAGGAATAGCTCCTCAGCTTTTTCGTTCTCGTTCAAATTAGCATAACTCGAACCCAGATTTGAGTATATTGCCCCAAGATTTTTCTTATCTGTTATATTGTTAATAACAGATTCATATGTTTGAGCTGCTTTCTGATACTCTTCCTTATAGAAATAATTGTTACCCAGATCAATATACCATTCTTCTTTATTGGAAGATTTAATTGCCTTTTGGAAATAACTTGTTGCTTCACTGTGCCTGCCTAACCCCGTAAGAGCTTTTGCTAAATTATAAAAGCCGGTAGGGCCGACAGAGTCCATAGCTACTGCCTGGCGGGCGTGCTTTACTGCTTGCGAATAATTTTTTTGCTTCAAGTATATAGCAGAAGTATTTACATGCAGATTATAGGTCGGCTCGCCAAGTTTTAAAGCCCTGTCAAAATATAGAAGAGCTATTCTAAGCGAATCCATTTTTTGGTAATGCTCGCCAAGCATGATGTATGCCTTCTGTTGCTTTGGGAAGCTCTTGCGGATATTCAGCCAGAAAGAATATTTATTTTCCATTTTAGCCTGATAAACGAATGAAAATGCAGTGAATACTATTAGAAGAATGCCTGCAACGCTTACTGTTAGCTTTTTCCTGAAATCAATATTCAAGGACTTCAGTATCTCTAATAAAATAATAAAGAAACCTATGAGCAGCATATAGGCTCTATGCTCGGCATAATCGAAAAAATCATCAAACAATCTGACGGCAAGACTGGGCAGTAGAAAAAGCACATACCAAACCCCACCGAACAATACAATCCTGCGGTCTATTTTTTTTGATGAAAATGTAAAATACAATATAGCTGCAAATGCAATAATACCAATAATAACACTAATTGTATTAATATCTGATAATGGTGCCAATCTGTAGGGTACTATCATTTTTGATAATAGAGAGAATATTACTGGGAATTTATCAAAAAATGGGCTGAATCCCACCTCGTCTGGGCTTTCAAACCCGCCAATTGCTATATGCCGCATAATATACCAGAATATCATCAATATAACCCAGCCGGCATATAGACGATACTTTTTCTGCTCAAATAATGATTCCTTGCGAAATAGATATATATAAGCTATAGATACAAAGGGAAATATTACCGCTGTTTCTTTGGTGAATAAACTTATTGAAAGCAAGAAAAAATGGATAATAAGATAAAAAGTAGTCTTACCCTTTCTTTCATCTAAATATTTAATAAGATATATAAAAGATAGCAGCATAAATATTGTTATCAATGAATCATTTCGCCCTGATATCCAAGTTGCCGCAGGGGTAAGTACTGGATGAGCAGCAAAGAGCAAACCCATTACCAAAGAAGGTAGCTTCTCGTAGCCAAGTCGGATCAGTAGCAAGAATACGAGCATTGACCCAACCGCATGGAATAATACATTCGATAAATGATATATATATGGCTCAGTGCCTGCTATCTGGTTCTCGATTATGAAAGTGATCCTGAGAATAGGTCTGTAATAAAGCGACCCATATGCTAATGTTTCTGTGAAAGATCTGTAGATGTTAGTAATATCTTCATTCTGTTTCTCATATTTCAGACAAAATAGATTGTCATCACAATAGACATAATCGTAAGTTATGGTTCTGCCATATAATGCTAAAACAAAAAGCAATATACCGATAGCAAAGTATCTTGCAGGCACTTTGCCCAGCTTACGGATAAATTTGTTATAACTGCTTTCTTTTTTGCTTTTCATATCATTTAAGTCTTTGTACTAATTCTTGTGGGATATCGATATTATTCTGTTTAGCCATATTATAATAACTGACTGCTTTTTCCTTATTCTTAATGATATCCAGATAAAAAGAGATTAATGTAATATAAGACCTTTGGTTCCGCGGATCCATTTGAACTGATCTGACAAAGTATTCTTCCGCCTTATCTATCATATTGAGTTTAGAGTAAACAGAGCCAATATTAAGCAATAATCTTGAATTATTAGGATTTATATTGGAAGCTCTGCTAAAAACTTCCAATGCTTTTTCATACTGATTTGTTTGAAAGTAAGATATACCAAGCTCAGAAAGCCAGTTCCAGTTTTTCTTCCTCTGATTAGCTACCTCCAAATATTTTATTGCTTGATTTGTATTGCCGGTAGCATTTAGAGATCGCCCCAGTAAGAAATTTGCATAAGGGTCATCCTGCCTGATCCGAAGAGCTTTTTGTGAGTATTCAATCGCCTTATTCGGGTATCTTTTCAGGTAATACCTGTTAGCAAGATAATTATACAGAGTAATAGCGTTCAGGTCATCGTGATTAAAAGTATTTTTATAGTTGGGTTCATTGTCAGGTATAACAAATGATGGCTGTGTCATTTGAATAAAATTATGCACTCTGCTTTTCTCGTCGAATTGAAGAGCTCGATCATAGAAAATATCAGCTCTCTTGTGATCATTTTTAAAGAAGAATATCTCTGCCAGATTGAAATTGCCCATTTCGTTTTCTCTATATTGCTTTACGAAATGTGCCCAAAATTCCTTTCCGTTTTCAAAAGCTCCTGAGTAGCTAAAAGAGCGAGCCGCAAACAGCAGAATTATTATTGCCGCAATAATTCTTACTTTCTGACTGTTGAAATCAATTTTTAATCCTCTCACTATTTCTATAATAACAATCAAAATACCCAAAAATGGCAGATATAACCTATGCTCTGCATAATCAAAGTAATCAATTTTTATTCTTACTAATAATGTTGGCGTAAGGAAAAGAACCAACCATAGCAGACCGAAAAGCATTTTTCTATTATCTATTGATTTCTTTTTCCAGACATATATTCCCGTCAGCCCCAGAATTGAAACGACACCCGCAGTAAGCGATATCCATTCAAAATTTGCAATAGCACTCATGCGATAGGGGAAAAAGGTTTTACCGATCAAAGCTATAAGTGCAGGCAGATTAGCTATATATGCAGCTATGCTTATTTCATCGGGATTATCGCCCGGCGGCAGAGCGTTCTGTCGCATGGAAAACCAGAAAATGCCAATTATGATCCAGCTTGCCACTAATAGCATATTATCGGATTTAAAAATAATAGAGCGACGAAACATGAATATATATACTAATGCCATTATTGGGAAAAAAGCGGCAGATTCTTTTGTGTATAAATTGATTGTATATACTATCAGATGGACGAGAAATATAATCCATCTTTTACCACCCTTAGCGTCAAGGAATGCTATTAATGTAATAAAAGAAAGCAAAGTGAAAATGGTTATCATCGAATCGTTCCTGCCGGAAATCCAAGCCGCAGCAGGAGTCAGCACGGGATGCGCTGCCAGCAGCATAGCAAATATAAAGGAGAGCAGTGGAGGATACCTCAGGTATATCAGCATTACAAAAACTAACAGCGAGCCGATAGCATGAAACAAAACATTGGAAAATCTATACTGGGCTGTTTCTAACTCTGCTATTTGATAATCTAAAATAAAGGAGGTCATCAATATTGGTCTGTAATAAGTAACCCCGATAGTCTGGTTGAAAGTTTCAGAAATATTTTCTAATTTACTGTTGAATTTTTCTTTATGAACAATTAATCGGTCATCATCAAAATAAACGAGGTCATAAGGAATTGTTCGTGCATATAGCAAAAAAGCAAATACAAATATTACAATGCCAAAGATAATAGATAATTTTTTTTCATTAGGATCTAAACCCTTTGGCTTGGCTATCTTCTTTTTATTATCCTGTTTTCTTGATTTTTGGGACATCTGATTTATCTCTATAATTATTAGCTATTTGTTTTTTCATTTATTAAGACTCTAATAAAATTAGATTGCAGACGGTGAACAAGACTTTTTGTAAGTTTATCCACTTTCTCAAATTGGATTTCTGAAAATTGAGTGCTGTATTCATCAATCAATCGCTGCCTTGTCTTCTCGAATCCTTCGGCATAAGGCTCTAAAATATTCTCATCCTGAGTTTCTGTCCATGCCTGAAATACTTTATATTCGCTCTTTAGTATCTTTTCGGCTTCATTCATAGCTTTTTTCTGTTCAGTTCGTTCTTTATCAAGAAACTTCTGAAGCTCGTCCATATCGTAATAATTGATATTTGATGGTATTCCCGAGGAGTCCACGTCGCGTGGTATCGCCATATCTACTATCAACAGCGGGCAACGCTCCTGCACTATCAGTCTGCCGAGCATTTCCTTAGTGATAATACTGCCTTTGGCACCTGTGCTTGTAAAAACTGCCTTTGCCTCGAAGAGCACTTTTTCTATATCTCCAATGCCGGCAGAAGCCCCCCCATACTCTTCAGCCATAATATCAGCTTTGTATTTTGTTCTGTTAACGAAGATAAAATTTCGGAAGCCATGAGTGTGCAATTTAGTAGCCATGATCTTCGAGTTTTCATTTACTCCGATTATAGCCACCTGGTCATTCTTGTCTAAATTCTCAGTCATAATTTTTGACGCAACGCCACTAACGGATTGCTTACCTTCGCCAAGAGCCGTTTTTGTGCGAACTTTTTTCCCAGCACGAAATGCCGCATGGAATAATTTATGCAGCACTTTGTCCACAGTTTCTACCTTACAGGCAATACTGTATCCCTCTTTTACCTGTCCCTGTATCTGATACTCTCCGAGTACCAAGGAGTCCATTCCGCATATTACACGGAATAAATGTTTTGTAGCATCTCCGTTTTCTAAAGCATAGAACAGCTTATTCATATCGGCAGTGTCAATCTTTTTCGTTTTCTCATAATGATCTTTGATTATTTCAAAAGGAGATATATCCAATTGGCAAGTCATATAAAATTCGAGCCTGTTGCATGTAGTAATGCCTATTACGCTATTTACGCCATTAGCATTATTGATTTCCTTCAGTGCGTCGGGTAGATCCTTGCGGTTTATCTCATAAAGCTCTCTATCGCTAATATCAGAAGTTTTATAGCTCATCCCGACAACGCATAGTTTTAAACTCTTCTTTTCCTTTAAACTCTTCTTTTCCATAGTATCTATTTAATGATAACAAATCAACGAATTAAAAATATGCAAGATAAAAAAACTTTCAGTATTATGCTATTATAATAATGTATATTCTTTTAGTTATATCT
>CAYQTZ010000046.1:0-12444 GCA_964420565.1 uncultured Hyphomicrobiales bacterium | reverse complement strand
TTCGCCGCAAAAAACGCTTCGAAGTGGTCTATTTCCTTTATTCAAACAAGTATAAATCACGGTTGCGGCTGAAAGTGCCAATTGAAGAAAAAGACTGCGAATGCCCTACCGTTACTGACATATGGGAAAGCGCCAACTGGTACGAACGCGAAACTTACGATATGTACGGCATAATCTTCCTTGGTCATCCCAATCTCAGACGCTTCTATATGCCAGAGGATTACGTTGACCCGGAAACAGGCGATCCGATATATCCACTTCGCAAGGATTTTCCGCTAATGGGTATTCCCGGTTCGCTTCCACTGCCACCATACCCCGAAAGGGATGGAGAAATAGTAGAATAATACGCAGTGGAATTATTATATTGCTCTAACAAAATGGATCATTTAGAGATATCTAATTGGAATAATTGTACACAGTTGAATATTTTTCCTTATGTTACTGGCAAATTGTTTCGTTTATATAATACAAACTTATAAACAATTTTTTGAATACTTCGTCTTAGTATATATAGATTTATAAAAAAACCGGAACTCAAAAATGAAAAAGACATTCCTTTACTTATCCTTTATCTTGATTGGATTATCTTACTCATCAGTCAATACTCTATCCCAGGTAATAGATGCTGAAGTAACAGTTAATATCGAGCAACTTTCTTTTGAAAACAGAAGTTACGTTTCTTCGATGGCAGACGATGTGGAAAGATATTTAGATAATGAAAGATTTACTGATTTTGATTGGCAGGGCGATCCGATACCCGTCAGCATGACCATATATTTAGAGGGAGGATATAATAATAGATACAGTGCCCGTTTACTGATTATTTCCAAAAGATACTTAGACGGACCTGACGAAGTGCCGGGAATGACTGTGGTAACGAAATTCTTCGACCAGAATTGGAGCTTTTTCTATGACCGCGGTGCCAGTTTTTCGTTTAATCCATTGGTTTTCGACGAGTTCCGCAGTTTGTTGGACTTCTATATATTGTTGATAATTGGTTATGATTTAGATACTTACGGTGAGTTAGAAGGTTCCGATATGTTCGCACAAGCTAAGAACATTCTATCTCTTGGTGCATCAAATCAAATGGATGGTTACGACACATATTCAAAGCCCGGTGAATTCACAAAATACAATCTCGTTTCCGAATTGACCGATCTACGCTATAATGAATTCAGAAAGCTAATGTTTTCATATTATTATGATGGCTTAGACCTGATGGCTTTCGACCATGATAAAGCCATAGAAAACATAAAGAATACTCTCGACAGAATGGCAGATTTCAAAGAGCATCGCATTGTATCAGCAAGCTCGATAATACAGACCTTCTTCGATGCTAAAGCCGATGAGCTGGCAGGTATGTTTAACGGACATGATGACGAACAGCTTTTCAAAAACTTGAAATATTTAGACCCCAGTAACGCTATAATGTATAATGAAGCTAAAGAAGGAAAAATTGGCAGATAGGATTTTAGATCTGACAACTCCTGACCCCCAAGTTAAAGTATTACTTTGTAGTTAATCGGCTTTCCCCGGAGAGAGCTCTCCCCTTAAGACCATTGCAAAACCTCTGAATTGATCCCTCCCCAGCCTTTCCTTAAAGAGACTGTGTGATAGTCATAGAAAAACAATAATTGATCCCCCTTGTGTTCCCCCTTAAAATTAAGGGGGATTTTATCTTACTTCCCCGCTTGGTAAGAGGGGATCGAGGGGTGTTTGTGAAAAAATATATCCGATATAATCAATAAACACCCCCTCAATCTCGCTCTTAAAAGAGGGGGAAGTTAATATATTATATTTCAACAGGTTACTTTCTCCCTTATTTATAAGGGAGGGCCGGGGAGGGATCATTTTAGTTATTATTTATTGGCTCTACTTAACTCGCCATCAGACAGTCTTGGTCGGGGTGAGGCACTCTGATATATCTTCAAAATATTGAGAAAAAGTAGTTTGTAAAGCTATCCTCGTAACTTTTTTATTTCTCCCTATGGAGTATAGATGCCTGAAACTAAAAATCTAACTGAAAGATCTGTGCTATATGAAGAATATTTTGTTCTTACTAACCCGGCATATAATCAGGATCAAGATTAACAGGTGTTTCTTTTATCATCATACCGGTCCCGAATTGCAAGTGGAATTTTTGCCTTACTTCTTGCTCGATATCATCGTCGTATTTTAATCTAACTCCTGCATTTCCTGAATGATTAGAACCCAATGATACTTGATTCAAACCGTAAGAGGATTGCTCGTATCCTGATCCATAAAGACGGATTTCTATATAACCAATACAGTTAGCTATTTCTCTATCTTCTAATCTGAAGGTGATGTAGCCGGGGTCAAAATCAATAATATTACTCTCAAAAGATACGCCTGCAATACAATTAATGCCAAGTGGCAGCTTAGTAACCAAGAAATGATCGCGTGAACTATAGCGATGCAAACCCCATTTCGTTTCATTGAAATATATATTGGTGAGTGCAGTTACATCCATACCATTAAAAAATACTCTATAAACACCTGTAACTATTGCTTCGTTATCATCCAGCTCGAGATCGGAAATCCTGCCTGTACTGCACGATAGTATAAATATTCCTAAAAGTAGAAAAATAGCTGTTTTCTTCATAATCCTTCAATAGCAAATATTTTCATTCAGTGCATTATTAAATATCAATATAATGAATTTTGATAAAATTATTTACTAAAACTTAAGCAATATACTGATTAATGATTTATTCAATATTTTTATATATTATCTTTTAATCTTTCGGAAAGTTTTTTAATGACATCTTCTTCGTTAACAGATAATATACCAGTATCTCCTTTGTTTGCACGGATTATTGTTTGATTATCCATAAGTGGTTTGAATTTTTCAAATTGGACATTCAGTCCGCTATATATTCCTAACATAGGAATATTAAAAGCTGAAGCAACATGAACCAATGATGTGTCGGGGGTTACTAATAATTCTGAATGTTTGATCAGAGAGATCACATCATCCATAGAGCGAGACTTAAAAAGATATGGGAATCTGGATTTATTAACTATGTGTTCTGCGACTTTCATTTCAGATGGGGCACAAGTAATAACGAGGTTCCAGCCCGAAAAATCCACCTTTTTAAGAATGGATATCCACTTTTCGGGTTGCAGCATTTTATTATATTTACTGGCAGAGATATTCAAAGTGATCATTGGTTTATCAGGCATTGATCTGATAATATCTTTTACGTATTCTTCGGAATCTTCTGAGGGGTAAAGCTCTGGTTTGGGTATTGTGGCAGGCATCTTAATACCAAGAGTCCTGAGTGCCTGAAAATGTCGCAAAGTATAATGCAAATGCTTATTTTCTAATAAACCTGGAATGGATATATCAAATATATGCTTACCTTTTTGGTTGTAACCAATTTTAATTTTGGATTTTACTATCCATGCAAATAGCCGAGATTCGGTTGAATAATGGTCCTTTGGGTCTATCAGATAATCATAAGTTTTTCGCCTAAGCCTAAAAATATCAATTAGCAGGTATAAAGGTGGCTTCTTATGTATAATAATATTATCTATTAAAGGATTATTTTTTATAACAGAATAATTATGCCTACCTGCTACAATATCAATTTTTGCATCGGGGTACTTATCTTTTATGGCTCTAAGCATTGGTGTAGCCAATATCATATCGCCAATCTTCCCGAGTTGTATTATTAGAATTTTCATATTAAATAATAAGCTCCATCTCTTCGAATAATTCTTCAGAAGCATTCACTACTTCTGATATCTTTATGTTTTTAAGTGATTCCTTTGTGGTCGCAATCATCCTGAAAGATGTACCATAAGGTGTCCATGGAGAGCCGGCAGAATGCCCTTGCACTACTTTATAAAGTGCTATCGCTGGTATTCCAAATGCTGACGCAAAATGAACAGATGATGTATCAGGTGTTAGTATTATATCACAAGTGGATAGTAATGCGGCGAATTCATGCACGGAATCAACAAAAGGAGCTATGTGTGCTTGTGTTTTATCGGCAATTATATCTAACTTGCTTTCTATATCTTTCGTGCCAAATACAAGGAATTCTATTTGCTCATATCGTTCATTTATAGTGTTGATGAAATTTACGTTGTTGGTTATACCCCAGAACTTAGCTTCAGTAGAGCCAGATAAGATCACCCCCATACGTACGGATTTAGTTTTCTCTCCGAGCAGCTTTTTTGCATTTTTTTTGTCTTCATTACTTAGTTTATATTCAAGATATTTTTTCTGTTCCGATGGGTCTATCCCAAATGGAAGCAGTATTTGGGCAATACGGTCAACAATATGGTATTTATTTTTATCTAACAAAGGAACAGTATAATCATAGATTTTTCTGTTTTCTTTATCAATTCCTAATGATTTTTTAGCTTTTGACATTTTAATAAGCATAGAAGATGTAGTTGATACATTATCGAAAGGATCAATTACCAGATCATATTTTCTTCGGCGAAGGATCTTTTTTATCGAAATAACTGATTTAATGTCATTTTTATAAACAATAATATTATCTATATATGGTTCAAGCGAAGGGCTTACTCCAACGTTCCTGTGGCTCAGACATATATCAATAGTGCAATCCGGTATTGCTTTTTTTAAAATTCTAAGGGTGGGGATAGTTACCAGCACATCCCCTATCCTGTCCTGTCTCAAAATAAGAATTTTTGAAATATTCTCAGGAGAAAATATCATCATTGGTTTTGATATCCTCTGGGGTTGCTTGCTTCCTTTCAGCACAATGTTGATTACATTTTTCAGAGAAAGCTCAGTTTTTTTCAGCAGAGAGTCTTGTTGTAAGTTTTTCTCAATCATAATTTCAGCCTGTTGTTCATTACGTCATAATAAAATTTTTCTACCTGCCTTGCGTGCATTTTAATATCAAAATACTGCAAAGCTCTTTTCCTGCCGTTCATTTTTTTTGATAATAAAAGCTCCTGATCATTAATCAATAACTCAAGTTTTTCGGCTAATTCCTTAGGATTTTTTTCTTCCACAAGGAAACCAGAATCCTCGCTGATTGCTTCTCTTACCCCTGAAGTATCTGTGCCAATAGTGGCGGCTCCGCAAGCCATTGCTTCGAAAAGCACTCTGCCCATACCTTCAGTCCCTTCATAGGAGGGAAGGACTAATACATCTGACGACTGCATCCATCGGTGTATTTTATTTTGCTGGGGAATTATCCTGACAAAATCATCGAGTCCATTTTTAGTTATATTATTTCTTAGGGAGATAAGTGCGGTACTATTGCCTGGTGTGCCAATGAAATATAGTATTGGCATTTTATCTTTTTCAAGTTTTTCAGATAGAATTACCATAGCATTTTCCAGATCGAATATACCTTTTCCTTTAGTTATCTGCCCTACGAATAATATGACAAATCTATTCTCAGGTATGGTCATGGACTTTCTCAGGGCTTTTTGGTCTTTTACCGGAGTGAATACAGAGCAATCAACCCCGTTAAAAATTATTCTGAATTTCCCGCTTTCTATAGTTGATTGTGAGAATCTTGAGGCAGTCGCCTGCGAGATACCAATTATTCCATCAGAGAGTTTTTCGTTTACATTATCGAGATTATTAGGCCTTGCCAGGCGTATATGCCATATTAATTTCGCATTAGTGCGTTTTTTGGCAAGTCCGCTTATGAAGCAATCGCGTTCGTGGTCAGGATGAATAATATCAATATTGTTTTTTTTAATGATTCTCTTTATTCTGAAATAATTGCCCACAACAGAAGAAAAATTTTTAACTTTCAGTGATTTGAGCGGCACGAAGAAGACTTTGCAATCGAGCTCATTGAGCTGTTCTGAAAGCTCTCCCTGCTTTGGGCAAACAGCATAAGGACGAAATTTCATTCGATCTAAATTTTCAATAAGTGCGAGCATACTTTTCTGCCCACCCATTCTGTAATGACTGTAATGGCTAACGTATAGAATATTTTTTGTAATCATTAATTATCCCTGGCTACTGAATGTAATATTCTCAAAAACGGAGAATTACTTGTTCCTTTTCAAATTCGAATATTACATCGCCCTTTTTGTTTATATAAAATGCTGTGCCGTCTTTCCAAACCAGAGCGGCGTCGTTTCTGAAATCCTCTGCGTATTGAAACTGTGGCTCTATGATATACTGACCCCATTCAGCGATGAAGCCATATAGTACATCTTCGCTTACCTTAGCCAATCCATTGCTGAAAGGAGTAGCTTTTTTATAAATAGGTGCTATTACTTCATTACCTTTATGATCTATATAGCCAAATTTTCCATTTTTACTGAACAGTGCAAGCCCTTCGGAAAAATCAGAAAGAAATTCGTAAGATTGTTTAGTAGGATTATCGCCGTTTTTATCTATGAAGTGGTAATTCTTTCCATCATAAACTCTGGCGTATCCCTCTTTGAAACTCCATGTACGTGCATAGAGCGTATCTATCACTAATTTTCCTGTTTTATCAATGAAGCCGAATTTATTACCATTATAAACGCATGCGAGGCCTTCGGAAAAATGATAAGCAATATTGAATTTCGGCTCTATGACGAATTGATTTTTCTTATTAATATAGCCATACTTCTCGTCTTTCATAGCGGGACAAAGCCCTTCTCTGAAATTGCCAACGAAAGAATAGTTGGGGGTAAATAATTCATTGCCATTTTTATCAATGAATATTTCTGAATCCCATGAGAAAAGCAGACCATTAGAGAGTATTGATGAGGGTTCTTTTACTTTAGCAGCACCCTCGTGGAACGGTTCTGCTGAGATGTATTGCGGCTGGATAATTACATTGCCATAGATATCAATATATCCAAATCTTGTACTAATTGGAATGAACCATAAGTACTTAGTTTTCTGAAATGCGGCGATTCCTTCGTGGAAATAAACATTATCAGGAAATTTGAATGCTTTTAATCGTTGATCTTTTGCAATGATTGTAAAATCGCGAAGTGTAACATCAAACTGTGGCTGGATTATAGTATCGCCCGAAGCCTTGATATAGCCAAGTTTATCATCAATAACTATTGGGATAAGTCCATTATCTTCAGAACCCATTAGCGGTATGTTAATGATAGCTAAAAAGAATAGAATTATTATTCTCATTATTATTCCCCTTATTAAAAAAGCAAAGCTCCTTTTTTTAAGAAGCTTTGCTTTTACTATCGAATATTATTGAATTTTATTGCACATTGATCTGATTAGGCATCATAAAGAATGCATTTTCAGTTTTTGACATAAATAGCATAGACATGAAATAATCAAATTCAGATTGCATTTCCTTTGGCATTGCCTCGTAAGCGGCAGCCCAGTTACTTGAGGAAAGCTTCATAGATTTTGCAATATCTAAGGAAATGTTCATATTTTCTTTGTTATCGCTAAGACCGAACATCTGCAAAAGAGCCTCGAATTCATCAATAGGTTTGGGGTATATTTGTGTATATACTAAATGATCTTCTGGTACTCCCATTCTTTTCTTTGCAATTGCAATGGCATCCTGAAATCCTCCGAGCACATCTACTAACCCGATTTCTTTCGCATCGCTGCCAAGCCAAACTCTGCCTTTTGCTAATGATCTTGCTTCTTCGAATTCCATATTGCGGGATTCTGCTACTTTGCTTACAAAGCGATAGTACATACCACCAACGAACTCTCTGAGCTTTTCTTTATCGTTTTCGGTGTAAGGATAAAAACCGTTCATGAACTGAGATGCTGCGGTGGTATTGATAGTATCAGGTTTCATATCTAATTTGCCGATCAGACCTGATAAGTTTGGTATAACTGTAATAACACCTATAGAACCAGTTATGGTATTAGGTGAAGCAATTATGGTATCGCAACCGATTGGGATATAATATCCACCAGATGCGGCTACATCGCTCATAGAGGCATAAACTGGTTTGATCTTTTTTGTTTTCAATATTTCTTTGTATATCATATCTGAAGCCAGTGCCGAACCACCAGGACTGTCTATGCGAATAAGAATAGCTTTAATATTATCATTTTCGCGGGCTTTTTTCAGATATTTGATGAAATGTTTTGGAGTTATAGCCACTTCGTCAGAAAATGGGCTATTATCTTTAGTCATGACGATAGTACCTACACCATAAATTATAGCAAGCTGGTTATCGCTCGAGGCGACTTCTGCATTAACGGGAGGATTGCTCGCCATATAGTCAGCAGATGATACGAAATCAATTTCATTGTCATCGCTGTCGTCTCCGAAAAGTTCTTTCTTAATTAGATCATGGACTTCGTTTTTAGTCGCAATTTGGTCAACTAATTTATAGGCGAGCAAAGTATCGGGTGTATAGACACCTCTATTTAAGCAAGCCATTAGTGTAGTCATATCAATATCACGATATTTGACTATGGATTTTGTAAATGTGTCCATGAATCCATTTAATAATATTCTTGTCTGATGCCTTGCTGAATCTGAGTACCCCGTTCTGCTTAATGATTCGCCTGCAGATTTGAAGTCCTCATATTTTTCTACATACATTTCCACACCGATCATTTTGAAGAAATCTTTCATAAACAAATTTGCGGTGCTGAATCCATTAAGCTCGGCGAGACCTTCTTCTTCGATGAAAATTTTATCAGCGGGCAAAGCATTATAAAAATCTTTTTCGCTTGCATAGGACAGATGAGCATAAACAAATTTGCCGGATTCTTTGAAGTCGTCTAATGTCTGCTGTATCTCTTCGGCTTTTGCAAACCCCATGGATACCATAGAGGACTCAATAAAAATACCTTTAATATTTTTATCATTTTTTGCACGTTTGATAGCGGTGATTATATCGTAAAAAGTAGTTCTGGTCTGATCTCCAAAGATACTCAAAGGCGATGCAGGTGCATATTCAACAACGTTTGTACCATAATTAAGATTTAATACTGTATTTGCTTTTACTTCCACTTGGTCTTTCTCGAAAGCAGAACCAACAAGCCCGGCAAATACGACAATAGCTACAATAAAGAACACTAAGAATAAGCCAATGATAAGCACAGGTATCCACCATCTCGAACGTCTCGGTTGGTGATAGTAATATGGTGGTGGCGGCGGTGTAGATTGTTTTGGGTCAGGCATTTCGTTTACTCCTATTTGAAAAAATTATTAAATCATTTTATCATAAATACTGAAAAAATCTATATATGTTTCAAAAAATATCATTTATTATTCGTTTGTGTGGGTTGAGTATAAAAAGTTATTTGATTTCAAGCTCCTCATCAGAGCTTTTTTCTATATCTTCAATTTGTTCTTTTTGTAAATTATTTATTTCTATATCTTCATCGCTAAGGACTTTATCGAGCACCTTGCTTATTTTTTGTACTATTTCTTTGGGTGGGATCTTTTTGTCAATATAATCAGATATGCCAAGTTTTAGAAGATTCATTATCAGGTGTTCTTGCTTAAGTACAGTACATGGGATAACAGCAACATGCTTAGTCCTCGAATTCTTCCTTAAATGCTTAAGTATCTGGAATCCGTCCATCATTGGCAATTCCATATCGAGAATAATCAGATCAGGTACGTTAGTCTTCAAATAATCAAATGCAATTTTGGGGTCTCTTGCCTCAACTATACTAATACCCAGACTTTTTTTTAGAAGAGTTTTTAGGAATTCTCTATAAAGCTGATTATCTTCAATCACCAAAACTGTTGCATTCATAAATTTCATTATTTTAGCTTCTTTTTATTAGGTAACTATCCGTCAAATATATAAACAAATATTTAAAATGACAAATTAATATTGCATATTTTCTGGTATATTTTCAAATATGCATCTCTTTTTAATAAAAAATCGTATTTTTTAAACGTCATGATCCTTTTTTGCTATTACAAATCAGTGAGCCTCGAACCAATTATCGCCTGTTCCAGTATCAACCACCACAGGAACTTCACCAAGCGACAAGGCGTTTTCCATTTTATCTTTTACCAAATCGTTTAGCTCGTTTAGTTCGCCGTTGCGGACTTCAAAAACTAATTCATCATGGACTTGTATCATCATCAGAGATTTCATTTTTCTGTTGGTCATTTCTTTATATATGCCAATCATAGCTATTTTCATCATATCAGAGGCTGTACCCTGTATCGGCATATTGATAGCAGCTCTTTCGGCTGAAGTTTTCTGGTTATTGTTCGAGCTGTTGATGTCAACGAAATAGCGTCTTCTGCCTTTTAGGGTTTCTGCATATCCGTGCTCTTCAGCAAATTTGATAGTTTCATCAATATATTTTCTTATCCCTGGATATTTCTCGAAGTAATTATCTATAATATCTTTAGATTCTTTTCTGTCAAGAGATAATCTCTGTGACAAACCGTAACTGCCCAGCCCGTACATAATACCGAAATTCACAGTTTTAGCTATTCTTCGCATATCCTGATCAACGTCTTCTAAGTTAATATTATACAATCTGGCGGCAGTGGCTGCATGAATATCGAGACCTTTTTTAAAGCTTTCTATTAGTTGTTTATCCTGACAAATATATGCCATTATCCTTAGCTCCACTTGGGAATAATCAGCAGAATAGATAATTGCCTTTTTGTCCTGTGGAACGAATGCCCTGCGTATCTCTTTTCCGAGTTCTGAACGGATGGGTATATTCTGAAGATTTGGATCAGTAGAAGATAGCCGTCCGGTGCTGGCAATTGTTTGATTAAATGTAGTATGTATTCTGCCTGTCGGCGGATAGATAAGTTTTGGCAGCGACTCTACATAAGTGGAGAGCAATTTTTTCATTTGGCGATATTCCAACACATATCCCGCTATCGGATAAGTTTCGGCAAGCTGAGTAAGCACCTGCACATCAGTGCTGTAACCTGTTTTTGTCTTTTTGACAGGTGGTATCATCAGCTTTTCGAAGAGGACATGACCAAGTTGCTGTGGAGAATCGATATTAAATCTAATTCCAGCTTCATCAATGATTTTATCAGATAATTCTTTGCTCTTGGTTTTAATCTTATTAGAAATATCTTTCAAAGCTTTTGTGTCTATTGCTACGCCGTTATACTCCATTTTGGTTAAAACCTCAACGAGTGGAAATTCTAATCCTTCGGCTAAGTCTAATAGCTTTTCTTTCTTCAGCTCGGGATATAATCTATTTCGCAGACGTAAAGCAAGGTCAGCATCCTCGGAAGCATAATCAACTATATCTTTGGGGTTTAATATTTTCATTGACTTTTGTTTGCTTTTTTTCTCGCCTATCAGAGAGCTTATGGGTATTGGTTTGTAATTAAGCCACTTTTCTGATAAAGCGTCTAAATTATGCTTATCATCAGCATTAAGAACGTAAGAGGCAAGCATAGAATCGAAAACTATTGGTGTAACTTCTACTCCGTATCTCATCAGGATAAATGCATCATATTTGATATTCTGTCCGCATTTACCAATTTGCTCAGATTCAAGGATCGGTTTCAGTATATCAAGCACTTCATAAATATTTAGTTTGCCTTCGGTATAATCGTTCTCGTCATCATCTTTTGAGTTTTGGAATAGTGAATTCTGGCTGTCTCCCTTTCTGTTGTCTATCTGCTCTTTGCTTTTTCCGTAAACAGGGATATAATAGCCAGTATTTTCTTCATTAGAAAGCGCTATGCCTACTATTTCGCAGTATAATCTGTCTATCTCGCTTGTTTCGAGATCTACAGAGAGCAAGTCTGCTTTTTCAATCTTTTGGGTTAGATCTTTAACAGCCTGAATAGTGTCAATTAATTTATAGTTATGCTTATCGTCGTCAATGCTTGCTGTTTCTGTTTCTATCACTTCGTTAAAAGAAGAATCCTCTTTGGCACGTTTTCTCCATCTCTCTCTGATAGTGCGGAAATCAAGTTCAGCAAAGAATTTATCGAGTTCCAGATAATCCGGTGTATTCTTTATTATCGCATCAGGACCAATTTCTAATGATACATCCACTTTGATAGTAACTAATTTTTTAGAGAGAAGAGCTGTTTCTTTATGCTCTTCTAACTTATTCTTAATGGCTTTTTTTTCAATTTTATCTAAGTTTTCATAGATTCCTTCCAAAGAGCTGAATTCCTGAACCAATGGAATTGCTGATTTTATACCAATACCTTTTACACCGGGTATGTTATCTGAAGAATCGCCGATAAGAGCTAAGATATCAATTACTTTAGCAGGCTCAACGCCAAATTTCTCTCGCACTTCGGGAATGCGGACTATATCAAAATCATTGCCTGGCTTTCTGCTTGGTTTGTATAGCTGAACTTTATCGTTAACGAGCTGGTAGAAATCCTTATCGCTTGTTATAATAATTGTATCGATATCTTTCTCTGAGGCAGCATCAGCAAGAGTTCCGATTACATCATCTGCCTCGAAGCCGTCTTTTTCTATTCTTGGAACTGAAATAATATCAAGGAACTCTTTTATTTTCTCTAACTGTGGGATAAGCTCTTCGGGAAATTTTTCGCGGTTTGCTTT
>CAYQTZ010000045.1:4629-12554 GCA_964420565.1 uncultured Hyphomicrobiales bacterium | reverse complement strand
CTGGCAATTATAGTGGGCTTAATTGTAATACTATTTCTGAAGAATCCTGAACCAAACAAACAAACATCATTAACAGAATATCTAAAGTCCACATGGCAGATAGTAACGCAGAAATCAATAATAGGACTTTTTGGGGTTAGTGTTTTGACTTTTGTTATATTATATGGTCCATATTTATCATACTTCCCATTCCTGATTGGCGATACCTTTGATATGCCACCGCATATTATTGGAATACTAATGTCAACAGCATCTTTGGCAACGATATTTTCATCTGCCCAGATTGGAAAATTCATAAAGAAATACACAGAAAGAAAACTGATGCTATATTCATGTTTTTTCTATTTTATCTCTATGGCGATGATGCCCTTTATTGGTAATGTTTGGCTTTTGATAATCCCCTCAGTATTATTCGGCATAGCTCAAGGTATGAATTTGCCCAGCTTGCAATCATTACTAACTTCGCTGGCACCATTGAACCAGCGGGGAGCAGTAATGTCAATTAATGGTATGGTACTTCGACTTGGGCAAACATTAGGGCCACTCGTTATGGCACCCATTTATGCTTTTGGCGGATTAGACGCTACATTCATTGTAGGAGCAGCAATTGTCCTGATTATGTTTGTCATGATATTCATATTGGTCAGTAAAAAAGGAACCCAGTAAATGATAAGTTCTTAATCTCACAACTTTCCGAACCTTTTTAGACATACCCCCCCCTTGCAATTGGGACTTATTTGGCTCACTTTTAATTTTTGGAGCTTCATTAAACCACAATATTGCCAAATTTTTGTTTGATGAACAATCCCAATATATACTCGATATAATGCTCTGTAGTCAGGAATTATATGATCATATTCCAAAACATCTAAAACATGAATGAAAAGCTAACCTGAAATCCTTCATTAAAAAATGGAGCATGAGTGTCTATAGGCCAATTCATATCTTTTTTCTGGAGTTCATATATACCATAGGAAATACCAGTATTTAAAATAGCATAAACTATAGGTCCTGCATAAGGTGATGCTTCTACAATTTCATCAATAAATGCATTAACTAATCCATGTCCTATCCCTGATATTGCTTCGCTTGCAACCCAATACCAAAACATATGGCGGGGGAATACTAATGACCGCTGGAATGCCCCGCTTACAGCTATATAATCAAATAAATGAAATTTTACTCCTGATTCATACATAGAACCGAAGCGAATGGCATCACCATAAGCGTTCATTGCTGCTTTACTTTTTTGGTTTGGAGCTTCATCACTAAAATTCAGCTTAGACCACATAGCGCCATTTGTATGATATAAAATCAAGTTGTAGCCCTCTGCGAGATTGTATCCGTAACCATCACTCCATGCAAATCCAAAACGCCAGGCATCGCTGCCAATTTCATTATCACTACCATCTTCGTTTGCTTGTATCTCTTCGGAAACATTGCCAAAAAAGAAGTATGAATTATCATATTCTGAGATATTCTTACAAAAAAAGTTCTCTTTGATAGATGAATAACCGAGGCGTAATTCCAAAGCACCAATAGAACGGAACTTGCCATCAAATTCACTTTCATCTATAGAAGGATTCATTACACCATAAACAACTTCAATCGTCGGATGGGTTTGTGAATAAGAATAGCTTGACGTTGAAAGCCAATAATTCCATCCTTCGTCGGAGCTGAATTCATCTTCGTCATCAAATTCATCCTCTTCATCAAATTCACCCCACTGGTCTTCTTCTGTTTTCGAGGTATTGTCTTCCTGCTCTTGCGTTTCTTCCTGAGCAAATGCGTAATTGGATAATACAAAAACGGACAAGAACAATATCAATAATAATGCTTTCAATTTCATCGTATGATCCCCATTTATTAAAAAAAACTCTATTTTCTGAAAAAATATCCCATTGATCCTCATCATTACCAAAATACGTGATCCTTCACAATAGGTTACAAAAAAAAATAAAAAATCAAGATGTTTTGACGCAAAACTCACTTATTCAATCAATACAAAACGAAGCTGTGAGTTTCTTTATACTTACATCTTCTTCTGTATCTTAGCCCAAGTATCTTTCAAAGTAGCAGTTCTGATTATCACTAATTTACTATTGTTAGTATCCCTATCTATGCAATAATACCCCTTCCTCTCGAATTGAAACGCTTTGCCAAGCTCAAGCTCTTTAACAGACGGCTCCACTTTTGCATTCAAAATACTTAAAGAATCAGGATTAATATTATCAAGAAAATCTTTCCCCTTTTCCACTTTCATTGGATTCTCTTTGTCAAATAAATGCTCATAAACGCGAACCTCTGCATCAATAGCGTGCTTAGCCGAAACCCAATGAATAGTGCCCTTTACTTTTCTTCCATCAGGCGAATTGCCCCCGCGCGACTCAGGATCATAAGTGCAATGAAGCTCCGTTACATTTCCATTTTCATCTTTTACATAATCATTACAAGTAATAAAATATGCATACCTGAAACGCACTTCCCTGCCCGGACCAAGTCGGAAAAATTTCTTCGGCGGCTCTTCCATAAAATCCTCCCTTTCTATATAAAGCTCTTTCGCAAAAGGTATATCTCTGCTTCCTGCGCTTTCATCTTCAGGATTATTCACCGCTTCAAGCATTTCTTCTTTATCATCAGGGTAATTTGTAATAACTACTTTCAGCGGATCGAGCACTCCTAATCTACGTACAGCTACTTTATTCAAATTCTCCCGAACGCAATGCTCAAGCAAAGAAAAATCAACCATACTATCGGCTTTGGCTACTCCGATACGCTCTGAAAAATCGCGTATAGACTCCGGCGGATACCCTCTGCGGCGGATACCCGAAATAGTGGGCATACGCGGGTCGTCCCATCCGCTTACGTGCTTTTCGTTTACAAGCTGAAGCAAACGTCGCTTGCTCATTACAGTATAAGTCAAATTCAATCTGGCAAACTCAATCTGCTGCGGATGGTGTATTTCCAAATTCTCTACAAACCAATTATATAAAGGTCTGTGATCTTCAAACTCCAAAGTGCATAATGAATGAGTGATCCCCTCAATTGAATCGCTTTGCCCATGAGCCCAGTCATACATAGGATATATGCACCACTTGTTACCCGTTCTGTGATGCTCTGCCCTTAAGATGCGATACATCACGGGATCTCGCATATTCATATTCGGATGAGCCATATTAATTTTAGCTCTTAGTACGCGGCTGCCATCGGGAAGCTCTCCGCTTTTCATCTTCTCGAAAAGTAATAAGTTCTCCTCAATACTCCGGTTTCTATAAGGACTTTCTTTACCACGGTCTTTTAATGTGCCGCGATATTCCTTTATCTGCTCAGCTGTCAGGTCATCTACATAAGCAAGCCCTTTTTTAATTAACTTAACAGCCCACTCATAAAGCTGCTGGAAATAATCAGAGGCATAGAACTCTCTGTCTTCCCAATCGAATCCGAGCCAGCGAACATCTTCCTTAATAGAATTGATATATTCGGTATTCTCTTTCGTAGGATTGGTATCGTCAAATCTAAGATTACATTTACCACCAAACTCTTCTGCCATACCAAAATTCAGGCAGATAGATTTGGCATGGCCTATATGCAGATAGCCATTCGGCTCTGGCGGAAATCGGGTATGCACCCTGCCGTCATTCTTGCCGTTTTTCAAATCCTCTTTTATTATTGTTTTAATAAAATTTGATGTAGATTTCTGTTCATTATTGCTGTCTGCCATTGTATTTCCATTTTTAATTGTTACAAAAACTTCAAATTATCAAAAAGCACTCAATTAATCAAAACATAATATCAATAACTACAAAGGAATATTAAGATAAATTAATAATTTGAAATATAGTATTATTATTATTATCTTGTATTTTTTAAAGTGAACAAAAGGATTAAACAATGATACGCAATATCTTGATTACAATTTCCATTATTCTAATGCTATGTTCATGTTCTGGAAAAAAGGATGAGCCAGTTTATGAAAAAATCATTTTTAATGTGGACACTACTCTGCTCGGGAAAAGAATTACCATCAAAAGTGCTGGCTTAGAATTCTATTCTCCCAAAGGATATGTACAAATGGATGATCAGATGTTTCAAAACCTAAAAACATCTTTGCTCAATCTCGAAGGCTTCAAGCATTTCCCTATGCTCGCCGCCGTCAGCGAATCGCAAACGGGGATACTCCTTTTTATTAAGCTTTTTCCCGAAGATTCCACACTCGTACACTTACCATTTTCTTATGTTGAAAAAGTACTTCAACCCAAAGATACAAATGTAACTCTTAATAAAGCGACCTTCACCAAAGATAGCATAGATATTCTTCAATATCTCGTTGATACTGATGAAACTGTGAACTTCAAATTGTTTTTCCATGACAAAGATTCCAATCTCTATGAGTTGGATTATATTTTCGTTTCTAAAGAAGATTATAAAAAAAATATAAGGGCTATTGAATCATCTATTGGTTCATTAAAAATTAATTAACTATTACAGGAAGGAAATCATTATGAAAAAATTATTCGCAATCACACTTTTAGCTGTTATGCTTGCATTCGTCGCATGCTCAACACATACTCATATTATCGGCAATGGTGCACAAGGCACACAAAAAGTAGAAAACCGCCAATGGTACATACTCTTTGGGCTCGTTCCTCTTAACGACGTACAGACCAAAGAAATGGCTGCTGGTGCAACAGACTACACAATACAAACACAGCACAGCGCTTTAGATGTAATCATGAACATCTTTACAATGTATGTTACAGTTAGTTCGCGAACGGTAACTGTTACAAAATAATTTCAACTGGATTCAATAGCCGATTATCTTAGTTGAATTATTTAATTTCGGTCAGCAAGCGGGTAACTATCTCATTAGGATTTACGTTATCCGCTTCTGCGTTAAAGTTAGTTACTATCCTATGCCTCAACACCGGCACGGCAACGCTTCGTACATCATCAATATCAGGTGTAAACCTGCCTTCCAATGCCGCCTTTGATTTAGCTCCAAGTATTAAATACTGCGAAGCTCTCGGCCCCGCTCCATAACTCAGAAAATCTTTAATAAAACCTACGGCACCGTTCAACGGTCGAGTTGCCCTAACCAAACGCACAGCAAATTCCACGACGTTATCAGCTACAGGCACTCTGCGTATCAGATTCTGAAAATCTATCAGCTCGTTAGCAGAAATCACTTTTTTGATATCAGGTATATATTCGGCAGTAGTTGCCTTTACTATCTCTTTTTCTTCTTCTGAAGAAGGATAATCAAGCCATATATTAAACATAAACCTGTCTAATTGTGCTTCGGGCAAAGGGTAAGTTCCCTCCTGCTCTATAGGGTTTTGCGTAGAGAGCACAAAAAAGGGTTCTTCTAACTTATAAGTTGTACCGGCGGCTGTTACATCATGCTCCTCCATTGCTTCTAACAGAGCCGCCTGAGTTTTAGGTGGAGTTCTGTTGATCTCATCAGCAAGAACGATATTAGCGAACACAGGACCTTTGACAAAGCGAAACTCCTTGCTTCCTGTGGATATATTCTGCTCAATAACTTCCGTTCCGGTTATATCCCCTGGCATTAAATCGGGGGTAAACTGTATTCTGTTGAACTTCAAATCCATAGACCTTGCCAAAGTTCTAATAAGCAAAGTCTTTGCAAGCCCAGGAACGCCTATCAGCAGGCAATGCCCTTTGGCAAATAGTGCTATTAATAACTGATCAATTATTTCGTTCTGCCCGATAATAGCTTTTTTGATCTCTTTCTTCACTTTGGCTATTGACTCCGAAAGCATTACCACTTTATCTAAATCTTTTCTGTTTTCGCTCATTATATTTTCCATAATTAATATTTTTAGTTTGGAGTATATGACGCAAAAGACCAACGATAATTGAATTTCTATAAAAAATAATAACCAAATACATCTATATTTCAGGATTCTCCAGTATTTCCACATTACCAAAATCAGACAGCTCGCCTTCCAGATACTCAGTATCACCACAGCAAGCAATCACAAGATTTTCAGGTTTGAAAAATTTCTTCTGCACCCTAAGCACATCTTCCAAAGTAGAATCTCTTATTGTTTCTAAAAATGTATCATAATAATCATCAGGCAGAGAATAAAACTCTTTGCCAGCGAGCATCCCTGCCTTTTGCTGGGGAGTTTCCATCATTCTGACAAAAGCCCCCGTCATATACTGAATTGCAGTGGAATGCTCCTCCTGGTCCACTCCCACAGTAGAAAATAATTCCAACTGCTCAATTATCTTCTCTACAGCATCCTTCGATGATTTCATATTCAGATCTGCTCCTATCACTAAAGAGTTGCCATAAAGTCTCGTATCAATCACTGAACTTATCCCATAAGTATATCCCAACTCCTCACGGATTAAATTATTCAAACGCGACTTAAAATACCCCCCATAAATAGTATTTGCTAACTGATATATTGGAAAATCGGGATTATTTCTGTTCATACCAGGCTTGCCAATTCGCAAACTTGTTTGTTTAGCATCTGGCTTTCCGATTATAGCAACAGGTTTATCTTTGCGTATTACAGGCAAATCAACATTATTTGGAGTTGTATCCATAAACTCTCTACCAGCCAATTCTTTCTCAATTTTAGCAATCGCTTCCTGCTCATTATAATTACCTGCTATCACTATGAAAATTTCTGTTTCACAGAGCAATTTCCTATACCAATGCCTGCAATGCTCATTACTGATAGAAAGCACATCCTTAGAAAGACCTGATACTGCTCTGCCATACGGGTGATGGCTAAAAAATGCAGAAGAGAAAGCAAGCTGAGCCAGATAATTCGAGTCAGACCAATTCTGCTTGATATTAGCTATCTGGTTTTTTTTCATCTTCTCAGTTTCAATTTCAGGAAAAGATGAGTTAAGCATACAATCAAAAAGTATAGTTGCCGCTTTGTCAAAATACTCAGAAAGCGATATGAATTGTAGAAAACTGTCATCCCATCTGCCCACAGAGTTGAGCGAAATGCCATAATGCTCATACTTACCGGCAATATCTTTAGCCGGGTGTTTACTGGTGCCTTTAGTCAGCATCATAGCCGTCAGATTGGCTAAGCCCGGCAATGGTTCGAGCACAGCACCCCTTTTGAACAACACCTTCATTGTAACTAATGGTTGTGTAGTATCTTCTATCAAAAATACGTTCACACCTGCTTTTAATCTGAGCTTTTTCCACTCAAAAAAATTGAATGCAGGCAAACTATCAGATATTGGTATTTCGCTCCAATTTATCTTTTTTTTGTTCATATCATAGTCCTAATCAATATTTTTCTTGTTTTTTATTAAAAAATTGCTAAACTTAACCGATAGTAATAATTGTGTTAACAAACATAAGCATATTTTTTCAGATTATAATGCTTTCAGAATTAAGAAATTTTTATTTAGAAAATTATTCCTAAGACAATAAATATTAAGGAAGGTGCATAATGGCGGTCAAATCCAATATCCTGCTGGAGTCTGGCACTAACGAGCTCGAAGTCGTAGAATTCATTCTCGAATACCCAGGCAAAGGTAATAAGATCAACAAACAATCCTTTGGGATTAACGTTGCTAAAGTTCGTGAAATTATCAGAATGCCCAAATTAACCCACATGCCAAATCTACATTATTGCGTATATGGTATCTTCAACCTAAGAAACAAGATCATTCCCGCTCTTGACTTATGCAAATACCTATTCAGTTACGAGAATATCCAGAAAGACCGCAAGATGATAATAGCCGAATTCAACAAAATTCAGGCGGGGTTCATAGTCAATGATGTAAGAAGCATCCACCGCATTTCGTGGAAAGAAATCGAATCGCCCGAAGCCCTGCAATCTGTAGATGCAAACAACTCCTCTATTATAGGCTTTATCAAATTCGAAGACAGAAATATCCTGATGCTCGACGTTGAGCAAATA
>CAYQTZ010000045.1:0-4619 GCA_964420565.1 uncultured Hyphomicrobiales bacterium | reverse complement strand
GACCCGGCCAGCGCCCTTGATTTCTCTCAACCAAAAGACAAACTCGAATGGAAGCCAAAAGTTGTTACCGCCGAAGACTCCGTAACCATACGCAAGATGATCACTGACCGCTTACAGAAATCCGGTTTCGATATTATTTCCTTCAACGACGGAGAAGAAGCATGGAAATATATGCAGGAAGTTTCTAACAGAGTCAGCAAAGGCGAAAAACTGCACGATATGGTGAATGCTATAATTACCGATATTGAAATGCCAAGAATGGACGGCTATTCCTTAACAAAACAAGTGAAAAGCGACCCCAATTTAGAATCTTTGCCGGTAATTATCTTCTCTTCAATTATCACAGAAGATATAAGACATAAAGGAGAATCAGTTGGCGCAGATGCACAGATGTCAAAGCCGCAGATTGGCAGTCTGCTCGATATCCTCTATGAATTAATCAAAAATCGCGGAAATTAATATTATTGTAAATATCAATAAACTCATGCAATATCATAGCTGTTGCTCCCCACAACGGCACATTGTCATGAATATCCCAATATGGCACCTCTACATCTCTGCCGGAAAAGTCCCATATTCCTTTTCGTAAGCTATCCATATTAATAAATTTTTTAACAGGTACCATTATAATCTCATCCACTTCATCGGGGCTTACTTTTAGGTCTCCGAGCTTATCTATATAACCTATAAAAGGATGTATCAAAGCATTAGATGGAGGTACGTAAAGACTGGTTAATTCGCCAAGCACCTCTATATCCTTACTCTCAATACCAATCTCCTCCCATGTTTCCCGCAATGCAGTTTCCTGCATATTTTCCGATTTCTCATGCCTGCCACCGGGAAAACTGATCTGACCGCTGTGGCTCGTCATAGCATTACTTCGCAAAGTTAGAATAATCTCAAGCTCTTCTTCTGTATTAAAGAACAAAGGAATAAGCACACCGCTTTCACCATAATGCTCAGGGGGATCAAATGGTCTGAAAAGTTCATTATTAGCAATAGGTGCCATTTTTACATGAGATTTTCTGCCGGGCAGCCCCTTATCTAATTCATTTTTAATAGATTGTATTATGTCATATTTATTATGCATCTATTAATCTATTACTTTCACAATATATAATTCAAATACCTGTTCTTACTATATCATGCAAACGTATAACGCCAGTGCATTTGCCCTCAGTATCAATAACTGGCAATACGCTAATCTGGCTTGGACGTTTCTCCATAATATCCAAAGCTTCACGCAATAAAGTATCCTCGCTTACCGTTATCGGCTCTGCAGTCATTACTTTTTCAACACTAAGCTTGCTCAAATCATCATAATCATGTAAAGCTCTGCGGACATCACCATCTGTTATTATACCTTTAAGAGTAGCATCCACGTCCATAATACAAACGCACCCTAACCCCTTTTGGCTTATTTCTATAATTGCATCCTTGAAAGAAACATTCTCTCTTATCATCGGGAAAGACTCCCCGTGATGATATACATCTTTCACACGCAACGTAATGCTCTTCCCTATCTGACCAAGCGGGTGCTGCTTAGAAAAATCCTCTAAGCTGATCTTTTTATGCTTCATAACGCACACAGTCAGCGCATCGCCAATAGCAAGAGCCACCAGCGAACTCGTTGTAGGAGCAATATCCAGCGGGCAAGCCTCACGCGTTACATATCCATTTATCACGACATCAGATTCCCTTGCTAACTTCGATTCGATATTTCCTACTATGGAGATAGAATATACTCCACGAGATTTTAAATATGGTATCAAGCGGCAAAGCTCTTCAGTGCCGCCACTTTTTGAGAGCATAATTACCACATCGCCAGCGGAAACTATCCCAATATCACCATGCAAAGCATCCACAGGATGTATAAAAACTGACGGTATGCCAATACTCGATAGCGTAGCCGCAATTTTTCTACCAATTAAACCTGACTTCCCCACACCAGTTACAATCACCTTGCGTGCATCTGCTATATGATAAACCGCCTTAGTAAAATCCTCATCCAACTTCTTCCCTGCTAATTTCAATGCTTCTATGCTATGCTCAAAAACTCTTCTTGCCTCTTCTATAAAACTTATCACCTATCCATCCTTCATGTTAATTTAATACTATTAAGTAAAAAAAAGGGAAATCAAATCATATTTTCTTCATGACAACATAAAAAAATATCACCAGCTCATGAAAAAAAGCTTGTTTACATTGAATCTACCCTCTTAGAAACTCTTTCCAGCCGAAATTTTCATTAGCAGCAAAACCCTAACCTGGAGGCCAGTGCATAACCCTGCCACCCAGTAAATGCAGATGTATATGAAAGACAGATTGGCCAGCTTCTTCATTACAATTAAATACAAGCCGGTAGCCACGATCTGCAATATTATTTCTTTTCGCCAGTTCCTTGCCCACAAGAACCATCTTACCAATCAATTCGGCATCTTGTGGCTCTACATCATTAATTGTAGATATATGTTTCTTAGGTACAATTAAAAAATGTACGTTTGCCTGAGGGTTAATATCGCTAAAAGCAATGATTTCATCGTCCTCATAAACTATGTCCGCAGGTATCTCGCGTTTTATGATCTTAGTAAAAAGTGAATCACTCATAGTACTTATATAATAAATTAAACATATGCAAAAATAACAATTTGTTGCCTAAATAAAAAAGCCCTTTGCTCTTAAAAAAAGCAAAGGGCTTAAAAAATCTATTATCGTTAAAAAATTAACGCAATAAAGTCATTTTTCCGGTCTTAACTTCATCGCCAACGATCAGCCTATAGATATAAGTACCCTGAGATACTTTATTCCCAAAGCTGTCTGATCCATCCCACTCAAATTCATGAGTAGTTGCGGAAAGCATATCATTAGCAATAGTTCTTACTACGTTTCCATAAATGTCTAAGATTTCAAATCTTACATTCTCAGCATAAGGCAGGGTAAATCTCAGCCATGTGTTTGTAGAGAATGGATTTGGACTATTATCTTCGAGCACTACGTCGCCCTGATAGTCAAATCTTAGAGTTACAATTTGTGAAAGTTCGCATCCCTGGGTACCATCTAAGTCAATTTGACGTAAACGATACTGGTAAGTTGTATTCATCTCAACATCTCTATCGTTGAATGAATAGTATGATTTCTGCTGTGTAGTTCCATTACCATCTACGAAAGTAATTGCTTTCCAATCAGAATTCTTATCGCCATAGATCTTTCTTTCTACGTTAAATCCAGCATTGTCTTGCTCAGAAGCAGTTTCCCAGAATAAGTCAATGCCATTCTTGCGGACCTGACCATCGAAATAGACTAATTCTACTGGAATTTCCGGGCAATCCTGATATGCTGGGGATTCTGCATAAGATCTTTCACCCATAAATGGGCGGATCATCGGAACCCATGTACCACGAGCTAATGTAGCTGTCATACCATCAACAGGCGAAATACCATAGTGGTGTAAGTGAGCATAGGCAGGGTTGCCGTTTGTAGGCATAAACTGTACCCATTCGCGGCTTCCTCTTGTATTCTCATAGCAGAAGAAGTTATCGTTGATCAGATTACCATATGTTTGTTTTCTGAAGTTCTTCTCTATACAAAGGTGTACACCAGAGCCGCCGACCCATGTACCACCATAAGTGGTATTGTCGAATGGCGGAGGAATATAAACGCTGGTGGTTCTCATACCAACTCTGGATTTAGAAGCACCAAGTTCCATACCGGTTTCACCCATCTGTGATATGGCTACCCAATATGTTCCTGCAGGAAGTACTACTGGTTCTGGAAGCATATAAGAAACATACTTGCCGTATTCCGGGAATGTCATGTCTTCGCCCATACCGCGTTGTCTCAGCATTAATGTACCAGGTACGATAGTATTAGACGGCTGATTCTGGTCTGTATAGACTGCAAAAGCAATATAGTCAGGTGCAGAGTTCAGTGGAGCAAAGTATGCATTATATCCATAGATTGTATCTGCCTGGAATAATGTGAACTTTGCAGCAATTTGTCCTGAACCGCTACCACCAACATAGCCAGCTCCCCATTCATTTTCGTCATAGCCAGTAGTTGCATTAGCAACGTTACCCTGACCGCCCAAAGAGAATCCGTACATATTCAAACCTCTACCAGGGACACCTGTAAAGATATCATCTGGTACGTCGTTTCTTGGTTCACCTTCTACCGGGTCATAAGCAAATGTTTCGCCAAACTTTATTTCAAAGTCAAAGTGCGTTGTATCGTTCAGTGGTTCTAAATCTCCACCCTGCATATAAATGATAGCATGCATTCTGTATTCCCCTGGTCCTGCATTACGTGCATTCCAAGTTGGGAGAATGATCTCTTCATCTGAACCTGGTTCCATCTGAGGAATCGGGACATTACGGCAATAAACTGGTCTATTCCCGCCGCGAGGTGTGATTTTAACCTGTAAAGTAAATGATCTTGCTGGAATACTTGTATTATTACTTAGCAAAGTTCTTACAGGTACATTTGTTGCCTGCGAAGCAGGGACTTCTGTATAAGGCCAAATGATCTTAACTGATGTAGCTTCGATATCTGTAACCTCTTCTTTGGAAAGTATTTTTACGTTATCTACAAAGAACGGATCGTCATCATCAGGAATACAGAAC